>DWZJ01000062.1 GCA_019118245.1 Candidatus Oscillibacter excrementigallinarum | reverse complement strand
GACCTGATCGGCGCCGACTACATCGTGTCCGTGGGCCGCGGCATCAGCAAGGATGTCGAGGGCGGCATCAAGCTGGCGGAGGAGCTGGCTGACGTCCTGGGCGGCGTCGTGGGCGGCTCCCGTGCCACCATCGACTCTGGCTGGCTGTCTGCCGACCATCAGGTTGGCCAGACCGGCAAGACCGTGCATCCCAAGGTGTACATCGCTCTGGGCATCTCCGGCGCCATCCAGCACAAGGCCGGCATGCAGGACTCCGAGTGCATCATCGCGGTGAACAAGAACGACACCGCTCCCATCTTCGAGATCGCCGACTACGGCATCTGCGGCGACCTGTTCAAGGTCACCCCCATGCTGATCGAGGCCATCAAGGCCGCCAAGGCTGCGAAGTAAGCATCCCCCCTGCAAAACCAGAGAGCCGCCCAGTCGGGCGGCTCTCTGCTTGTCGAAAAGACTTTTCGACAAGCAGAGAGCGTTTTTCAGAACTTCGAAAAGTTCTGAAAAACGGTTGATTTGAATGGCGCAGGACACCCTTCCTGGGTTTTGCCTCCGTCTAAGTGCCGCCGCTTTGCGGCGGTTGACTTCGGCACGCCCTGCGGGGCAGCCGCGCACACCCTTCCTTCCCGTTTTCTCGGATTTCTGGGTTTATCGACAATTTGGGGGATGTCCGGCGGCGACGCGGAAAACTCCGCCTTGCATTTTTGCCACCCGGCGGTACAATAGAGGGGAAACACCGTGCGCGGCCGCGCACAGGACTTTTGACACGGAAGAGAGGAACCTCCCATGAAGCTTTCCAAAGAGGAGATCAAGGCCATCATCCCCCACCGGGACCCCATGCTGCTGGTGGACACCGTGGAGGAGATGGTGCCCGGCGACTGCATCGTCACCACCTTTTACGTAGACCCGGCCCGGGAGATCTTCAAGGGCCACTTCCCCGGCGAGCCGGTGCTGCCCGGCGTGTACTCCGTGGAGTGCATGGCCCAGACGGCGGATATCCTGCTGCTGTCCGCAGAGCGGTACGCGGGCAAGATCCCCCTGTTCCTGGGCATCAACAACGTGCGGTTCATCCGGAAGATCCTGCCGGGAGACACCATGGAGATCCGCGCCAAGCTGGCCTCCGAGCGGGCGGAGAAGGCCATCGCCACCTGCTCCGCGGAGATCTACGTCCACGGCGAGCTGGCGGCCACCGGCGACGTGACCCTGGCCATGCGCTGAGAACAGGCAAACGGAAACCGTCCCGGGAGTTTTCTCCCGGGACGGTTTCCGTCTATTGGATGTCCGTGACGTGGAGGACCGTGCCGTCCACAGTGAATCGCACCTCGTGCCCGGCAAAGGAGAAGCCGTAGACCCGCTCCGGGTCCTGCTGGTACCGGGGCCGGGGGTCCAGGGCCAGGACCTCCCGCAGGGGCTCCCGCCGGTCCGGCGGCAGCCGCTCCAGCAGGACGGGCGGGATCTCCACCTCCAGGGTGGGCCGGGCCGGCTCGCTGGCAAAGCCGCCGGCGGCCTCCGGATGGCTGTCCCCGTATGGGAGATAGGGCTTGATGTCCAGGATTGGCGTCCCGTCCACCAGATCCGCCCCCCGGACGCGGAGCACCGGGCCCAGATCGTCCGTGTATTCGATGCGGTCCAGCCGGACGGAGGAGAGGCCGATGGGGTTGGGCCGGAAGGGGGACCGGCTGGCGAACACCCCCACCCGCCGGTTGCCCCCCAGCCGGGGCGGCCGGACCGTGGGCGACCACTCCGCCCGCTGGGACTGGTGGAAGGCCCAGATCAGCCAGATGTGGGAGAAGCCCTCCAGCCCCCGCAGGGCGTCGGGATTGCGGTAGGGCTCCTCAAAGACCACGGCGGCCTCCAGGGCGTCCACCAGGCCGCTCTGGCGGGGGACGCCGAACTTGGAGCCGAAGTCGCTGTGGATCCGGGCGATGACGCGCATTTCAAATGAATCGGACATGGGCGGGCTTCCTTTCAACGGTGGTTTCCTCCATTATACAGGAATCCCTCCGGAAAGCCAAGGAGAAAGAACGGGAGGTTCCGGCGCGTGTGCCGGGGCCTCCCGTTTCATTCCGCGGTTCAGTAGCAGATGACGGTCTCCGGGTGGTAGACCAGGCACCAGGCGATGGCGAAGAACACCAGCGCCGCCGTCACCAGGACGAAGCACAGCACCATGCCCACCCAGTCGTACCGGAGCTTCCCCTCCCGCCGGCTGGCCAGCAGGACTTCCACGCCCAGGGACACCAGGATCAGGGGCGAGAGCTGCAATGCCAGGGTCAGGTCCAGGGTCGGGAAGAACATGCTCACCAGCATCAGCGCCCCGCAGATCACCAGCACGGCGCCGAAGGTGAAGGTGCCCACCCGCCGCTCCTTTGCCGGACGGGACGCGGGAGCCTGTTCAGGGCTGTTTGTCATGGCGATCCTCCTCTCCCTCCGGGGCGTTCACGGCGGCGGAGCTGTCCGCCGCGGTCTCCTCCATCGGGTCCGCTCCGGCGCTGGGGGCAGGGCCGGCGGCAGGCGGCGTAAATGGCGGGATGTCGTCGTCAATAGGTGCCTTGGCCTTGGGGCCCCGGATGAACCACAGTCCCAGCAGGATCACCAGCACGGTGATGACTACCCGCGGCAGGCCGTAGCGCAGCAGGCTGTAAAGCCATTCGCCGAACCATCCGAAGAAGAGGTTGCTCAGCTGTCCCATCAGCATATCGTAGAGCATATAGACGCCCACGGCCACCAGCACCCAGCCGATGAGGCTGTGGCGCTTGCGCAGCAGCTCTCCCAGCCGCTTGCTGTCCATGTCGGACAGGCCGAAGAGGAAGGCATCCTCCGGCGCGGTGCCGGCGGCCAGCTGGCTGCGGAGGGAATAGCTGTCGAAAAAGGCGTACAGCCAGATCACCGGCAGGAACAGCGCCAGCGTCCCCAGATAAAAATAGGTGGAGACGAAGAGCACCATGCAAAAGGCCAGCAGCAGGGACAGGCCCCGCTTCATATAGCCCTGGTACATCTGCCCGCAGCCGGAGAGGCAGGAGGCAATGAACAGCAGAAATCCGTTTTTAGGGGTCATGGATGGGTTCCTCCTTGTGTCAGATCATTTCGCGGCGAGACGCCGAAGTCGTCAAATAAATTGGAAAGGCCGGAGAGGGCGTTCTCCCATCTCTGGGGCCAGGTATCGGTCCACTCCGTCAGGGCGGTGCCCGCCCGCTCCAGGATGGTGGGCTCCGTCTGGGCGATCCGTCCGGACAGTCCCGCGCTGCCCCACAGCAGCGTCAGGGCCAGGACCACCGCGGCCGCCGCCGTGGCGTAGCGGTCGATGCCCAGCTGGACCACCCGGCGCCAGATGCGGTGCCGCAGGGACTCCCGGCAGGAGTGCTCCGGGACCAGCAGGGGCCCCGCCGACAGCAGCTCCGTGTACCGCTGGAGGCACTGATCGCAGTAGGCCAGGTGCTCCGCCAGTTCCAGGCAGTCCAGCTCCGTCAGCGCATCTCCCCGGACCAGGGCCGTCAGGGCCTCGTCGGTCAGATGCCCGTCAGGGCGAAAGCATACCATCGTTTCCACTCCTTTCCAATGCCTGCCGGAGCAGCTTCTTGCCCCGGAGCAGCTGTGTATGGACGGTCTTTACCGGCCGGCCCAGCGCCAGGGCCGCCTCCTCCGGCGTTCGCTCCTCCAGCAGGCACAGGCGGCACACCGGCTGGTAGGGCTCCCTCATATGGAGGATCAGGTCCCGGAGCTCCTCCGCCGCGGCCCGGCGGAGGGCCGTCTCCTCCGCGGGCGGCGCCTGCCCGGGCGGGATGCCATCCTCCCCCGGCAGCAGGGTGTGGCGCTGGTAGGCGCTTTGCAGGTAGTCCTTGGCCTTGTTGGCGGCCACCCGGCACAGCCACTGGCGCTCGTATCCCTCCGGGATGGAGGTGCGGTGGAGGTAGGCGGAGAGGAAGGACTCCTGGGTCAGGTCTTCCGCCGCGGCGGCGTCCCGCACCAGCTGGAAGCAGACCGTGTAGACCAGCCGCTCATACTGCTCCACCAGTCCGGAAAACATCTCATTCGTGCTGTATCCCACGCCGTGCCGCCACCTCCTTTTGCCGTCCGACACCCATACTACGGTGGGGCGGGCTGTTTTTCTTCAACTGCTGGGAAATTTTTTTGAAAAACCGTCTCCCATTGTAGCGGCCCAGGGTCAAAAATACAAGGGCGGCCCGCCCAAGGCGATTGACAATCCGGCGTCAAATGGGTATCCTGAAAGGGAATACAGCAATGGGAGGAACAGAGGAATGAGACAGGAAGCCCCTTTCGTGGCGGTGATCGACGGCCAGGGCGGCGGCATGGGCCGGGGCCTGGTGGAGGCTGTCAAAAAAAAATGGCCCCAGCTCCATGTGCGGGCCCTGGGCACCAACGCCCTGGCCACCGCCGCCATGCTGCGCTCCGGCGCGGATGACGGCGCCACCGGGGAAAACGCCGTGGTGTTCAACGCTCACCGGGCGGACGTGCTGCTGGGCCCCATCGGGGTGCTGACGCCCAACGGCCTGCTGGGGGAGGTCTCCCCCGCCATGGCGGCGGCCATCGGCGGCAGCGAGGCGGTGAAGATCCTGCTGCCCTCCCAGCGGTGCAGCATCCGCCTGGCGGTGGGAGAGCCCCAGCCCCTCCAGTTCTATCTGGACCAGGCAATGCGCCTGCTGGGGGAGGAATTGAAAAATCAGGGCGTCCTGTGACATCTATTTTACAGTGAAGAACGATCGGAGCGTGTTTATGCGGGAATTTTTCAGAGAGATCGTCCACGCCCTGGAAGCGGGCGGACCGGTGGAGCTGGTGAGCGTGGTGTCGTCCGAGGGGTCCACTCCCCGGGGCGCCGGGGCCATGATGGCCGTCTTCCCCGGCGGCGCCATCACCGGCACCATCGGCGGCGGCAATGTGGAATTCGAGTGCCAGCAGCTGGCGGCACAGCTGCTGGAGCAGCAGGCGGACGCCCTGCGGCAGTTCCGCTTCGTCCTGGGGGACGCCGCCAGCCTGGGCATGGTCTGCGGCGGCGGCCTCACGGTGCAGCTCCAGTACCTCCCCGCTGGAGACGCCCATGCCATCGCCGTCCTGCGGGACCTGATGGAGGCGGACGGCGGCAGCCGGGACACCTGGCTCCTGCGGCGGATCGACGGCGAGCGTGTGACGGCCATGGGCCTGGCGGACCGGACCGGCTGCCGCCATCTGGACGCGCCGCCGGAGGACCTGGACCGTCTGCTGGGGAACGACACCGTCTTTGCGGACGGCTGGCTGGCCATTCCGGCGGTGAAGGCCGGGCGGACCTACCTCTTCGGCGGCGGCCACGTGTCCCAGGCCCTGGTGCCGGTGCTCTCCTCGGTGGGCTTCCGGCCGGTGGTGTACGACGACCGGCCGGAGTTCGCAGACCCGGCCCTGTTCCCCAGGGCGGAGCGGACGCTGTGCGGGGACTTCACCCGCCTGGCGGAGCAGGTGACGGTGACGCCGGAGGACTATGTGGTGGTGATGACCCGGGGCCACCAGGCGGACTACGAGGTGCTGACCCAGGTGCTGCGCAGCGGTGCCAAATACCTGGGCTGCATCGGCTCGAAGCGGAAGCTGGCCCTGTGCCAGGAGCGGCTGCTGGAAAACGGCTTTACAGAGGCGGAGTACAGCCGCCTCCACGCCCCCATCGGCCTGGCCATCGGCGCCCAGACGCCGGAGGAGATCGCCGTGTCCGTGGCGGCGGAGATGATCGCCGTCCGGGCGGGCCTGGACCCCCGGCGGTGAGCCCCGGAGAAATCCCTTCCAGGGCCGGGAGAATCCTTGCAAACTGCTGTGGGGCCATGATACAATAGGGTCACTCGATAAAGACAGAAAGAGGTGTTGCCCATGGACCGGATCAGCAAAGCCAACTACTACCTGGACATCGCCCAGACCGTTCTGGAGCGGGCCACCTGCCTGCGCCGGGTCTATGGGGCCATCATCGTGAAGAACGACGAGATCATCTCCACCGGCTACAACGGCGCGCCCCGGGGCCGGGCCAACTGCGTGGACCTGGGCTACTGCTCCCGGGAGGCCATGCGGGTCCCCCGGGGGGAGCGGTACGAGCTGTGCCGCAGCGTCCACGCGGAGGCCAACGCCATCATCTCCGCCTCCCGGCGGGACATGGTGGGCGGCACGCTGTACCTGGTGGGCCGGGACGCCCGGACCGGGGAGCTGCTGGGGGATGCCACCTCCTGCTCCATGTGCCGGCGGCTGGTCATCAACGCCGGGCTGAAGGAAGTGGTGATCCGCCGGACCGCCACAGAGTTCGACGTGGTGGACGTTCAGGACTGGGTGGCGGAGGACGACCTCCTGGTCCCCCCGGACGCTGCCGCGCCGGACAGCCAGTGACCCTCATCCCGACTGCGGAAAGGAAGACCCTTTTGAAAACAGGACTGCTGACCTTTTACCATATCCATCACTACGGTGCCATGCTCCAGGCCTATGCCACGGAGCGGGCGGTGGAGTCTCTGGGCAGCGAATGCGAGATCATCGATTACTACGTGAACCAGGACAATGCCCTGTTCCAGCGGCCCAGCGGCCTGGGCAGCGCCGCCGCAGACGTGCATACCGCATTGCACTACGGTCCCCTGAAAAAGCGCTATGAGCGCTTCGAGGCATTCTCCAGGGATCATCTGCGCATCTCCGGCCATCGGTACGAGAGCTTGGCGGAGCTGCGGCGGGCGGATCTGCCCTGTGACCTGCTGCTGTCCGGCAGCGACCAGATCTGGAATCCCAAGATCTTCCCCGACGGCCGGTTCGACCCGGTGTTCTTCGGGGCCTTCTCGGACAAGCGGAAGATCGCCTACGCCCCCTCCTTCGGCATCCCCCGCATCCCCGACGGCATGGAGGAGGAG
>DWZJ01000061.1 GCA_019118245.1 Candidatus Oscillibacter excrementigallinarum | reverse complement strand
CGCCCGGAAGGCCGCCTACGTCCAGCCCGCCCCCAACATCACCACCGGCTGGCTGGGCCGCTACGCCCGGATGGTCACCAGCGCCGACGAGGGCGCGGTCCTCCGCTGAGGGCCCCGGACAGGGAGGAATGCAAATTGCACGCACAAGAGATGTACCGGCGGCTGACAGGCCTCGTGGTGTTCCGCCAGCTGCTGCGAGACCCGGTGGTGGCCGCCTGCCGCGAGATGCTCTCCGCCCGGGCGGAGGGGGACGGCGCCGCCGTCTCCGCCGCCTGCGCCGGATTTGAGGCCGCCCTGTTCCAGTCCAGCGACAGCTGGTCCCGCTACCTGCGGGAGACAGTGCTGGAAAGCGAGAACGTCTGCATCCGGGGCCAGGCGGTGGGCAGGACGCCCGTCCTCCGGGAGAGCCTGCGGCGGGAACTGGCCTTCTTCGACCGGCTCTCCCAGCTGCGGCTGGAGGATGTGACGGAGGGCCTGCCCGACCCGCCCGCGTTCCTGGTGGGGTGGGAGGTCTCCCCCACCGAGATCGCCCGGGAGTACCTCCGCCGGATGGAAGACGTGGGCACCAAGGGCTACGGCATCTTCGCCCGCTACCACGTGTTCACGGTGGAGGACGGGCAGCTGGTGCCGGTGAAGCACCCGGACCCCCAGCGGCTGGAGGAGCTGCCCGGCTACGAGCGGGAGCGGGAGAAGGTCATCGCCAACACCCGGGCCCTGCTGGAGGGCAAGCCCGCCAACAACGTGCTGCTGTACGGCGACGCGGGCACCGGCAAGTCCAGCGCCATCAAGGCCATCGCCAACGCCTTCGCGGACCAGGGGCTGCGGCTGGTGGAGGTCAAGAAGAACCAGCTCTACCAGATCCCGGACCTGATGGACGCCCTGGCGGCCAATCCACTGAAGTTCATCCTCTTCATCGACGATCTGAGCTTCACCGCCAATGACGACAACTTCGCCGCCCTCAAGGCCATCCTGGAGGGCAGCGTGGGCGGCCGGGCCGGCAACATCGCCGTCTACGCCACCAGCAACCGCCGCCATTTGATCAAAGAGACCCTCACCGACCGGGAGGGCGACGACATCCACGAGAGCGACACCCGCCAGGAGCTGATGAGCCTGTCCGCCCGGTTCGGGCTGACCATCACCTTCGGCAGTCCCGACCGGGACCGCTACCTCTACATCGTGGAGCAGCTGGCGGACCAGTACCGCGTGGAGATGGATCCAAAGCAGCTGGCGGTCCGCAGCGAGGCCTTCGCGGTCCGCTCCGGCGGCCGCAGCGCCCGGGTAGCCAAGCAGTTTATCGAGCTGTGCAAGGCCGGCGTCTTCAGCTGACGCGGCCAGACATTGACAAACAGATGAGAAAGGGGCAGTTTCCATGACAGCAGTCTATCTGGATCTGGCGGCGTACGCCTGTGCCACGACGTTTTCCCCCGGTCCCAACAACATCCTGCTGCTGAGCAGCACCAGCCGGTTCGGCTTCCGCAGGTGCCTGCCGCTGATCTTCGGGATCTGGGGCGGCCTGGTGACCATCATGCTGCTGTGCGGCTTCTGCTGCGCCTGGCTGGGCGAGCTGGTGCCCCAGATCGTCCCCATTGCCAAGTACGTGGGCGCGGCCTACATCCTCTATCTGGCCTACCGCACCTTCATGCGCAGCCCAGGCAGCAGCGACACGGACAAGGCCTCCAAGCCCCTGACCTGCGTCAACGGGTTCCTGCTCCAGTTCCTGAACGTGAAGATCCTGATGCTGGGCATCGCCGCCTACTCCGGCTACATCCTGCCCCACGGTTTCTCCGTTCCGGCAGTGCTGTGCTTCGCCCTCATCATGGCGGCCTGCGCCGGCACGGGGAACCTGATCTGGGCCACCTTGGGCCGGCTGATCCTGCCCCTGTACAACCGCTATTATAAGGTGGTCAACGTGGTGATGGCCCTGCTCCTGCTGTGGTGCGCCTGGAAGATCGTCTCCATCTGAGCCGCCGTCCCATAAGTTCCGCCCCGCCTGTCAGGCAGCACGATCTGCGCCTTGACGGGCGGGGCGCTTTTTCCTATTTATATGATGTATCAGAAGAGGCCCCCTCCCCCGGTCCGCCCGCGCTCCCGGCTCGGCGGCGCGCCGCGGTGGGCCCGAATGTAAAATCCATGTAAAATCCGAGCTGTTTTGACACAGTCGACGAGCTTCCGCTGTCAAGCAAATGATTTTTCCCTCAGAAATTTTCTGCATATTGTGCAAAAAAGTTCCGCAAAATTGTAATAATAGCTGTTTTTTACGTTAACACATTGACTGTGTTAGTGCAACATGGTAAAATCAATTCACTCCCGTGATTCAGGCGGCATGCTGTCTGGATGTGAGAGGAAATCATTAAGAAGGAGAAAAGAAGTAAGATGAAAAAGTTTTTTGCACTTCTCCTCGCGCTCGTGATGTCTCTGTCTCTGGTCGCCTGCGGCGGCAGTGATGACGCTGCCACCGACGACACCGCCACGGATGACACCACCACCGAGGAGAACGGCGGCGATGCCGCCACCACCAGCGACATCAACATCTCTGTCGTGCTGAAGACCCTGTCCTCCGAGTACTGGGGCTATGTGGAGGCCGGCTGCAACGCCGCCGCTGAGGCTCTGGGCGTCAACGTCACCGTCGTGGGCCCCGGCGCTGAGAGCGAGATCGAGCAGCAGGTGTCCATGATCGAGCAGCAGATCGGCGCTGGCTGCGATGCCATCATCGTCGCTCCCAACGACGCCGGCGCCGCCCAGGGTGCCCTGGCCAGCGCCATCGGCAACATCCCCGTCCTGTCCGTCGATACCGATGTGGGGATCGAAGGTCAGACCACCTTCGTCGGCACCTCCAACGTGGACGCCGCGAAGGAAGGCGGCCTGTGGGCCGCTGAGCAGGCCGGTGAGGGCGCCAACGCCGTCATCATCTACGGCCAGGAGGGCGACAACACCTCCAACATGCGCCGCGAGGGCTATGAGGCCGCCTGCGAAGAGGCCGGCATCACCGTTCTGGACGCCCTGTCCGGCCAGAACACCACTGACGGCGCCACCAAGACCATGGAGGACCTGCTGAACGCCTATCCCGATCAGATCGACATCGTGCTCTGCCACAATGACGACACCGCCATCGGCGCCATGAACGCCTGCAAGTCCGCCGGCATCGACGACATGATCATCGTGGGCTTCGACGGCAACCAGTCCGCCGTGGACCTGATCCTGGCCGGCGAGATGGTGAAGGCCACCGTCGCCCAGCAGCCCTATGAGATGGGCTACCAGGCTGTCGAGGCCGCTGTGAAGGCCATCAACGGCGAGACCGTCGAGGAAGTCATCAACGCCCCCGTCACCGTTGTTACCGCTGAGAACGGCCAGGAGTACCTGGACAGCCTGGCCGCCATGCAGGGCTGATCCCGCCTGTGCGTCTCAGAGCTGAAATCTGAATGAACGGAATATGGCGGCAGAGCTCCTGCCGCCATATTCCCGTTCCGAACTTCCCCGCAGGCGGCGGGGACCGCTGAAATCAGGAAACAGAAACGAGGTAATCCCATGAGTGAGTACGTTGTCGAACTGAAGAACATTACCAAACGTTTTCCTGGTGTCGTCGCATTGAAAAATATGTCTATTGGCATCCGGCCGGGGGAGATCCACGGTCTGATCGGCGAAAATGGCGCCGGCAAGTCCACCTTGATCAAGGTGCTCACCGGCGTTCACACTCCTGAGGAGGGGGAGATCTATGTGGACGGCCAGAAGGTCGTTTTCCACAACCCCGTCCAGTCCCGCGAGGCGGGCATCGCCTGCGTGTACCAGGAGCTGAACATTGTCAAGCAGCTGTCTGTCACAGATAACGTTTTCATGGGACGCGCCGTCAAAAAGAACGGCCTTCTGGACTACCCCCGGATGTACGAGGAGGCCAAACAGGCCCTGACGACTTTGGGCCATCCCGAGATCGATGTCAAAATGGAATGCGGCAAGCTGGGCACCGGCCAGCAGCAGATGGTGGAGATCGCCAAGGCTGTCTCGCTGGACGCCAAGCTGATCATCATGGACGAACCCACCTCCTCCCTGGGCAAGGAGGAGATCAACCAGCTGATGGAGACCGTCCGGGGCCTGAAGGCCAAGGGCGTGGCCATCCTGTTCGTCTCTCATAAATTGGAAGAGCTCTTCGAGCTCTGCGACCGGGTCACCGTCATGCGGGACGGCGAGCACATCGTCACCGAGGATATCGGCAACATGACGGAGGACTCCCTGATCAACGCCATGGTGGGCCGGACCCTGGACAATCTGTATCCCAAGGAGTTCGGCGTCAAGGGCGACGTGTGGCTTGAGGCCAGGAACCTCAACGAGGCCGGCGTCCTCCATGATGTCAGCTTCCAGGCCCACGCCGGCCAGATCACCGGCTTTGCCGGCCTGGTGGGCGCCGGCCGGACGGAGACCATGCGGGCCATCTTCGGCGCCGACAAGCTGGATGGCGGCGAGGTCTATATCAAAGGAGAAAAGGTACATATCCGGAATCCCAAGGACGCCATCAAGCACAAGATCGCCTTCCTGACCGAGGACCGCAAGGGCCAGGGCCTGGTGCTGTCCCTGGATGTGCGGACCAACCTGATCCTGGCCAACATGAAAGGCTTTTCCAACGGCCCCTTCCTGAACAAGGCCAGGATTGAGAAGTCCGGCCAGGAGAATGTGGAGACCCTGCGGATCAAGACCCCGTCCCTGGACGAGGTGACGGCCCAGCTCTCCGGCGGCAACCAGCAGAAGGTGGTCATCGGCAAGTGGGTCAACACCGACGCGGACATCTTTATTTTCGACGAGCCCACCCGCGGCATCGACGTGGGCGCGAAGATCGAGGTCTACCATGTCATGAACGACTTGGTCAAGGCCGGCAAGTGTGTGATCATGGTCTCCTCCGAGCTTCCGGAGATCCTGGCCATGAGCGACCACGTGGTGGTCATGCGGGGCGGCCGGGTCATGGCCAATATCGACCGTGATACCCCGCACTTCAACTCTGAGGATATCATGAAAGCGGCCTGGGGAGGAGAGTTAGACTGATATGAAAAAGAAGAATTCCGGAAAAGAGCTGCTGCAAAAGCTCGGTACTCTGATGGCCCTGGCCATTCTGGTCATCATCTTCTGCGTCATGATGCCGGATAAGTTCCCCCGGATCAGCAACATCATGAACATCTTCAAGCAGGCGTCCATCAACTGCCTGATCGCCTCCGGTATGCTGTGCGCCCTGATCACCGCAGGCATTGACCTGTCCGTGGGCTCCAACTGCGTGCTGTGCACCTGCACCATCGGCGTTCTGGTCCAGAACTTCGGCATCACCAGCACCCCGCTGCTGATCATCGCCGGCCTGGCCGTCAGCACCTTCGCCGGCTTCATCAACGGCACCCTGCTGACCCGCCTGGACCTGCCCCATCCCTTCGTGTCCACCATGGGCATGAAGAACGTGCTGTGGGGCGTTGCGCTGGTCATCACGGGATCCAAATCCATCGCCTTCACCAACACCGGCGTGGACAGCCTGATGTGGATCGGCGGCGGCTCCCTGTTCCAGACGGACACCTTCCCCGGCATCCCCTTCAGCTTCATCCTGGTGCTGATCGTGTTCTGCATCTTCCACGTGTTCCTGACCCGGTCCGCCCTGGGCCGTCAGATCTACTGCGTGGGCGGCAACCCGGAGGCGGCCCGCCTGTCCGGCATCCCCTCCAAGAACGTGCTGACCTTCGTGTACTCCCTGTCCGGCTTCATGGCCGGCATGGCGGGCGTGGTGTCTGTGGGCCGTCTGGCCTCCGCCAACGGCAACGCCGGCTCCACCTATGACAACGACGCCATCGCGGCCTGCATCGTGGGCGGCGCCTCCTTCACCGGCGGCAAGGGCACCATCTGGGGCACCCTGATCGGCGCCCTGCTGATGGCAGTCATCCGCAACGGCCTGAACCTGATGGGCGCTTCCAACGATATCCAGTACATTGTCATCGGCGCGGTCATCATCCTGGCGGTCACCATCGACGTGTTCCGCAACAAGGCTGAGGCCAAGGCCCGGAAGATGGCCGCCCAGTAAGCGGACACTTTCGATCCCATTTGGAACATTGAACGGCGGGGACAAATGTCCCCGCCGTTTTCTGTCTGCCGCTTCAGCGTGACAAGGCGCCGGAGATGTGGTAAGATAGAGGTCCGGCCAAAGGGCCGGGATCAATCTGAACGAGCGAGGTGTCCCCATGAACCAAAGAGAGCTGGGCGAGCTGCGCCGCCGGTTCCGGCCGGAGAAGAGCGCCATCAGCCGCATATACGGCTGCTATGTGAACAGCAGCCGCGAGATCATCGCCTACATCGACCAGTCCCTGGGCATGACCACCCAGGAGGAGACGGAAAAATACCTGGGCCTGCTGAAAAAGGCCCTGTCCGGCACCCTGGGCCGGAATCTCATCGACATCGTGTTCTCCACCCAGCAGGTGGCGGACAGCGAGGAGCACCGGCTCCTCTCCGCCCTGCGGAATTCCGAGCTGAAGGACGCAGAGGCCCGGGAGGCCTTTTACCAGAAGGTCATCGCCTCTCTGGACATGGGCGAGAGCAACTATTTGATCCTGCTGGGCGCCGACGCCTACGACGTGCCCCACCGGGGCCGGGACGGCGAGGTGGACCGGGACGCCGGCGAGGAGGTGTTCCGCTACTTCGTCTGCAGCATCTGTCCGGTGAAGGACGGGACGCCGGAGCTGGGCTATTTCCACGGGGAGAACGAGTTCCACATCTCCGTGGAGAAGCAGATCGTGGGCCAGCCGGAGCTGGGCTTCCTCTTCCCCGCCTTTGACGACCGGACCGCCAACCTCTACAACGCCCTGTTCTACAGCCGGAAGCCGGACGCCCTCCACCAGGAGTTCATCGACGCGGTGTTCCACACGGAGCCGCCCATGTCCGCCGCCGAGCAGCGGGAGACGTTCCAGTCCGCCCTGTGCGGCGCCCTGGAGGAGGACTGCAGCATGGAGGTGGTCCAGTCCGTCCACGACTACCTCCGCCAGCGCATCCAGGAGCACAAGGACAGCCGGGACCCGGAGCCCCTGGCGGTCACCGCCGGTGAGGTGGGCGGCGTCCTGCGGAACTGCGGCGTGCCGGAGACGCGGGTGGAGGCCTTCCAGGCCGCCTGCGGGGAATCCTTCGGCGAAGGGGCCCTGGCCCCGGCCAACCTCATTGACGCCAAGCACTTTGCCGTCAAGACCGCCGAAGCCACCATCCAGGTGGACCCGGAGCGGAGCTTCCTGGTGGAGGCCCGGGTCATCGACGGCCGGCGCTACCTGCTGGTCCCCGCGGACGAGAGCGTGGAGGTCAACGGCCTGGGCGTCCGGATCGCCGCAGAGACCCGCAACGAGACGTTGTAAGCGCCCCGCGGGATGGGAAAGCAACCTGGTGCTGCCAAGAGGTCTGAAACGACTCCGCATCTAAAATAGAAGAAGCCGGCCCCGGGCTGTTGCCCGGGGCCGGCTTTTTTCGATGTGCGGCGCCCTCACTCCCGCCGCCGGGCGGCGGTGGAGCCCAGACGGAGCTCCGTCCGGTACTTGGCCACGGTCCGGCGGGCGATCTGGATGCCCTGCTGGCCCAGCAGCTCCGCCAGCTTCTGATCGCTGAGGGGATGGCGGGGGTCCTCCTGCCGGATCAGCTCCAGCAGCCGCAGCTTCACCGTCTGCTGGGAGGGGCCCCGCTCCCCCAGGGCCCGGCTGAAAAAGTACCGGAGGGGATACGTCCCCTGGCGGCACTGGAGGTACTTCTCCCGGGTGGCCCGGGAGATGGTGGAGGGGTGGAGCCCCAGCCGCTCCGCCAGGGTCACCATGGTCATGGGGGCCAGCTCCGTGGACTGGCCGGAGAAGAAATCGTACTGGGCCTCCAGAATGGCCTCGGCGCACTGGCGGAGGGTGCTGCCCCGGCGCTCCAGGCTGTTCAGCAGCCACTTGGCCTGCTGCATCTTCTGCTGGAGATAGGCCCGGGTCTCCGGCTCGTCGGACTCCTTCAGCAGCCGGACATAATACTGGCTGATGGACACCCGGGGCAGGTAGTAGTCGTTCAGGATCACCTGGAGCTTTCCGTCCAGCTCCGCGATGAACAGGTCCGGCCGGACATACTGGGTGGGTTCCGCCGGCTGGAAGGACCGGCCCGGGCAGGGGTCCAGGGCGGCGATCCGCTTCTCCGCCGCCCGGACCTCCTCCAGCGTGGCATGGAGCTCCCGGGCGATGAGGCCGTAGTGCTTCTTTCCCAAATCCGGCAGAAAGCGCCGGACGATCTCCATGTCCAGAGGGGAGGCATTCTCCTGACGGGCCAGCTGCAGCAGCAGGCACTCGGAGAGGGACCGGGCGCCCACACCGGCGGGGTCCAGGCTCTGGATCGTCTCCAGGGCCTGCTGGATCAGAGGCTGGGGGATCTTCAGCTCCGCCACGCCGTCCAGGTCCTCCTGGCTCAGGCGGCCCTCCTCGTCCACCAGCTCCGCCAGATACCGGCACAGGGCCAGCAGGGGCTTTGGCATGCGCCGGCGCTCCAGCTGGTCGCAGAGGAAGGCGGAGAGGCTCTCCGTCGCCCGGTCCGTGACGCCCCGCTCCGGCATGGCGCCGGGGCCGTCCTCCGGCAGTCCGCCGTTGATCCAGTGGACCTTCTGCCGCAGCGCCTCGTAGGCCTTGTGGAGCTCCGACAGGTCCGTCTGCTCCACCAGCGGGTTCTCCTCGCTGACCTGGTTCAGGTACTCCAGCAGCTCCTGAGAGTTCATCTGCAGAAGCTCCATGGACTGCAGGAGCTGGGGCGTCAGCTTCAGCTCCTGCCGCAGCTCTGTGCTGAGATGTATGAGACTCATCCGTCACCGCCTCCTCTCACGACCGGGCTGTCACGTATTTGGCCACCTTCCGGGCCGCGGTGGCCTGGGAGATGCCCAGGTCCTTGGCCACCGCCACGGTGGTGCCGCACCGCTGATAGGACTCCCGGATGATCTGGGCCTCATAGGCGTCCATCCGCTCCGCCAGGGTGCCGCCGGGCAGCAGCTCCGCCGGGGCGGAGGTTTCAGCGGTGTACTCCAGGGGCAGGGCGGCGATGTCCAGGATGGGGTCCTGGGCGGTGATCACCATCCGCTCCATCAGGTTCTCCAGCTGGCGGACGTTGCCGGGCCAGTCGTACTGCTCCAGAAAGGCCAGGAACCGGGGGCTGCAGGTCAGGGACTTGTTGTACTCCCCGCAGAACCGGGCCAGGAACTGGTGGGCCATGGGGACGATGTCCTCCTTCCGCTGCCGCAGGGGCGGGATGTGGATGCGGATGACGTTCAGCCGGTAGAAGAGGTCAGACCGGAACAGCCCCCGCTGCACCGCCTCCTCCAGATTGCGGTTGGTGGCCACGATCAGCCGGAAGTCCAGCTCGATCTTCTGGGTGCCGGAGAGGCGCTCGATGGTCTTCTCCTGGATCAGCTGCAGCAGCTTGGACTGGATATGGGCCGGCAGCTCACCGATCTCGTCCAGGAACAGCGTGCCGTGGTTGGCCAGCTCGATCTTGCCGATCTTGCCGGAGGAGGAGGCCCCGGTGAAGGCGCCCTTCTCATAGCCGAACAGCTCCGATTCGATGAGGTTCTCGTGGAGGACGGCGCAGTTGACCTCGATGAAGGGCCCGTCCGCCCGGTTGCTCATCTTGTGGATGGCCTTGGCGATGGCGCTCTTGCCCACGCCGGTCTCCCCGGTGATGAGGATGTTGGCCCGGGTGTTGGCGGTGTTCTGCATCAGGGTCCACAGCCGCTGCATGGGGGCGCTTTTGAACAGCAGGTTGGTGGAGGTGGCCCGGGTCCGCAGCTCCGCGATCTCCTGGGAGTAGTGCTGCAGGGAGTCCTGCATCCGGCGGTAGTTCCGCTGGATGGAGTTGATCTGCTCCATGGACACGGTGTTGAAGCAGACGGCATATTTCAGGTCCCCGTTGGCGTCGAACAGGGGGATGCCAACGGTCATCACATTTTTGTGGGTGTGGTTGATGGTCTGGGTGGCGCTGATCTTCTTCCGCTGCCGGATGACCTCCGCCGTGATGCAGGGGGTGAAGGTGCCGTCCGCCTCCAGGTCAAAGGCGGATCTGCCTACAATGGAGTCGTGGGCGAAGCCGAAATTCTTCTCATAGGTCTCGCTGACCCGCAGGATGATGCCGTTGCCGTCGGAGACCATCATGTCGTCCGCCAGCACCAGATTGTTCTCCGGGCTCAGGATCTCCAGAAGTCCCTCCAGATTGATCCCCTCGTCATGGAAGGCGGAAAAAGATGGGATCGCCATGCGCATACCTCCTGTGCCGGGCCGTCCGCCCGTCGGTCTATTCAAAAGTGAGTATACCATATTCAAAAGTGAATAGGAAGAGGTGCCGGACATTTTTGCGTCGTGAAAATCCACGAAAAATCCAGAGGGAACTTACCAGTTTCCATAAAAGCAGGGCCGCAGACGTCGGGAAATCATGGAAAAACGCCTATTCAAAATTGAATAGGCGATTCAAAAACCGCTTGCTTTCCGGGAAAAAACCGCCGGTTTTCCCGGATTTCTTTGGCATCCTTCACAAAAATCCGGATGGAAAATGAGAAAATTGCCCCTGGAAAGATGGCATATTTTTTGCTATAAATATTCTGTTGGATAACGACTCTCCAACGATTGCTGAGCGACTATGATTAAGGAGGACATTCGATCATGTACCAGACCATTCGTTATGAGAAGAAAGA
>DWZJ01000060.1 GCA_019118245.1 Candidatus Oscillibacter excrementigallinarum | reverse complement strand
CAACGGAAAGATGATGCCCCCGAGACCGTGAAAGCGCGGCTCGAGGTCTATCATAAGGAGACGGAGCCGCTGAAGGCCTTCTATGCCCAGCGGGGTCTCCTGAAGCCTGTGGAGAATCAGCCCTCCGTGGCCGAGACCTCCCAGGCCATCCTCCGCGCGCTGGGGAGATGAGCGCATGATCACACTCAAATCCCCCCACGAGATCGAACTGATGCGCCGGGCCGGAAAAATTACCGCGGCTGCCCGTGCTTACGCAGGGGAATTGGTAAAGCCCGGCGTCACAACCCATGAGATCGACCGCGCGGTGGAGCATTTCATTCGCAAGCAAGGCGCAGTCCCCTCCTTCCTGCATTACAACGGCTATCCGGCCAGCGTCTGCATCAGTGTCAACGATGAGATCATCCACGGGATCCCGGGAAAGCGGGTCCTGGAGGAGGGCGACATCGTCAGCATCGATGTGGGTGCGTACATTGGAGGGTTCCACGGCGACTGCGCGGCCACCTTCCCCTGCGGAAAGATTTCTCCGGAGGCCCAGGACCTGATCGACGTGACCAGGCAGAGCTTTTTCGAGGGGATCCAGTTCGCCAAGGAGGGCTACCGGCTGTTCGACATTTCGGCGGCCATCCAGCAGTACGTGGAAAGCCACGGCTACTCCATCGTCCGGGAATACGTCGGCCACGGCGTCGGCGCCCAGATGCACGAGTCGCCGGAGATCCCCAACTACGGCCACCCCGGCCGGGGACCGCGGCTTCTCCGCGGCATGACGCTTGCAATCGAACCCATGGTGAACGCCGGCTCGGCGGCCATCCAGCAGATGCGCGACGGCTGGACCGTCAAGACGCTGGACGGCAAGTGGGCCGCCCACTATGAGAATTCCATTCTGATCACCGACGGTGAGCCCGAGATCCTGACGGCTCCCGCCATCTGAGAGGAAGTCCATGGAAATTGCAGCATCCAACATCGTAAGATCCGTCGCCGGCCGGGACCAGGGAAAGCTCTTCGTCGTTCTGGCGGTGGAGGGGGAGTACCTCCTGCTGGCGGACGGAAAGTCCAGGAAGGTGGAGTCGCCCAAACGCAAAAAACGCAGACACGTGCTGTTTGTCGCGGCGGACGAAAACCGGCTTTCTGAAAAAATCAGAGGCGAAGCAAAGATCACCAACAGCGAGCTTCGCAAAACCCTTGCGGCTTACCGCGAGGCGGATCCGGACCAGGAGGGATAACGTTTGGCAAAATCCGACATGATCGAGGTGGAGGGCGTCGTGGTCGAGGCCCTGCCCAATACGACATTCCAGGTAGACATTGGAAATGGACACAAGATTTTGGCACATATTTCCGGAAAACTCAGAATGAATTTCATCAGGATTCTGCCCGGCGACAAGGTGACGGTGGAGATGTCCCCGTACGACCTGACCCGCGGCCGGATCACCTGGCGCAGCAAGTGAGCGGCGCCACTTGAGCTGAAAAGACTTGAAACCGCTGAAAGGAATGGTTAAAGACTATGAAAGTAAGACCGTCCGTGAAGCCCATGTGTGAAAAGTGCAAGGTCATTCGCCGCAAAGGCCGCGTCATGGTCATTTGCGAGAACCCCAAGCATAAGCAGAGACAGGGCTAACATTTAATTGGAGGTGCTTTGAGAGTATGGCACGTATTGCCGGTATTGACCTGCCGAAGGATAAGCGTATCGAGATCGGCCTCACCTATATCTACGGCATTGGCAGAAAGAGCGCCAAGGATATCCTGGCGAAGACTGGCGTCGACCCCGACACCCGCGTGAAGGATCTGACCGACGCCGACGAGCAGAAGCTGCGTGACGCCATCGACGACTATACCGTCGAGGGCGACCTGCGCCGCCAGACTGCCCTGGACATCAAGCGGCTGACCGAGATCGGCTGCTACCGCGGCATCCGTCACCGCAAGGGTCTGCCCGTGCGCGGCCAGCGCAGCAAGACCAACGCGCGGACCCGCAAAGGTCCCAAGAAGACCATCGCCAATAAGAAGAAGTAAGGAGGGAGAACCAAGATGGCAACTGCAAAGGCATCCGCCGGCAAGAAGGTCATTCGCCGCCGGCGTGAACGGAAGAACATTGAGCGTGGCCAGGTCCACATTCGCTCTTCCTTCAACAACACCATGGTAACTGTTACCGATACACAGGGCAACGCGATCTCCTGGGCTTCCTCCGGCGGCCTCGGTTTCCGCGGCAGCAAGAAGTCCACTCCCTTCGCCGCCCAGACCGCGGCTGAGACGGCCGCCCGCGCCGCCATGGAGCACGGCCTGAAGACCGTGGAGGTCTTCGTGAAGGGCCCCGGCCAGGGCCGTGAGGCCGCCATCCGGGCGCTGCAGGCCGTGGGCCTGGAAGTGACCATGATCAAGGACGTCACTCCCATCCCCCACAATGGCTGCCGTCCCCCCAAGCGCCGCCGTGTCTGATTTGAAGAGGAGGTAACAAGCAAATGGCTAAGAATATGCAGCCGATCGCCAAGCGCTGCAAGGCTCTGGGCATTTCTCCTGCCGTCATGGGCTACGCGAAGAAGGAGACCAACCGCAACCCCGGCGGCCAGATGAGAAAGAAGAAGAGCGAATACGGCATCCAGCTCAACGAGAAGCAGAAGGTCAAGTTCATCTACGGCATCCTGGAGAAGCAGTTCCACGCTTACTACGAGGCTGCCGCCAAGGCCCCCGGCAAGACCGGCGACAACCTGCTGATCGCTGTGGAGCGCCGTCTGGACAACGTCGTCTACCGCATGGGCTTCGCCATGACCCGCCGTCAGGCCCGTCAGCTGGTGAACCACGCCCATTTCACCGTCAACGGCAAGAAGGTCGACATCCCCTCTTATCAGGTGAAGGCCGGCGATGTGATCGAGGTGGCGGAGAGCAGCCGTTCCTCCGAGATCTTCAAGCGCCTGCTGGGCCAGGACGCCCCCGTGTTCCTGATCCCCGCCTGGATGGAGCGTGAGAAGAACGCCCTGAAGGGCACCGTGACCCGTCTGCCCGCCCGGGAGGACATCGACGTTCCCGTCGAGGAGCACCTCATCGTTGAGTTGTACTCCAAGTAAGCGGAGGATACCCTCAATAATGATAGGAACTGCCGGCGGCGCGCGGCAACGCGCGTCCGCAACAAGAAGATGAAGGAGGGTACTACTGCATGATCGAAATCGAAAAGCCCCAGATCGAGTGCATCGAGACCCCTGGTGACGCCACCTACGGCAAGTACGTGGTGGAGCCGCTGGAGCGGGGCTACGGCACCACTCTGGGCAATGCGCTCCGCCGTATTATGCTTTCCTCTCTGCCCGGCACCGCCCCGACCACCATCAAGATCGCCGGTGTGCAGCACGAGTTCTCCACCATCCCCGGTGTCAAGGAGGATGTGACGGAGATCGTCCTGAACATCAAAGGCCTGCTGACCAAGCTCCACTGCGAGACCACCAAGACGGTCTACATCGAGGCGGTGGGCCCCTGCGAGGTGCGGGCCGGCGACATCAAGGCCGACGGCGAGGTGGAGGTCCTGAACCCCGATATGCACATCGCCACGCTGGACAACGGCGCCACGCTGAACATGGAGATCACCCTGTCCCATGGCCGGGGCTATGTGCCCGCCGACCGGAACAAGCCCCAGCAGAACGTCATCGGCGTCATCGCCGTGGACTCCATCTACACCCCCGTGTACAAGGTCAACTACACCGTGGAGCCCACCCGTGTGGGCGCCTCCAGCGACTTCGACAAGCTGACGCTGGAAGTGTGGACCGACGGGACCATCTCCGCCCGGGACGCCGTGTCCCTGGGCGCCAAGATCCTGTGCGACCACTTCACCCTGTTCACCGACCTCTCTGAGAACGTGGGCAGCAAGCCCACCGTGGTGGAGAAGGCGGAGGCCCAGCGGGACAAGGTGCTGGAGCTGACCATCGAGGAGCTGGATCTCTCCGTCCGCAGCTTCAACTGCCTCAAGCGCGCCAACATCAACACCGTCGAGGATCTGATCTCCAAGACGGAGGATGAGATGATGAAGGTCCGCAACCTGGGCCGCAAGTCCCTGGAAGAGGTCATCAACAAGCTGGCGATGATGGGCCTCCATCTGGCTGACGAAGACAACAACAACTGATTTGAGCGCCGGCGGATGCTCCCCGGCTGACCAAAATCCTGATAAGGAGGAAAACCGAAATGCCCGGAACTCGGAAACTTGGCAAGCCCACTGACCAGCGCATTGCGATGCTGCGTCAGCAGGTGACGGATTTCCTGGACAACGGCAAGATGGAGACCACCCTTGCCCGCGCCAAGGAGATCAAGCCTCTGGCTGAGAAGATGATCACCCTCGGCAAGAAGAACGACCTGGCCGCCTACCGGCAGGCCATGAGCTTCATCACCCGCGAGGATGTCTGCAAGAAGCTGTTCAAGGAGATCGCTCCCAGCTATGCAGAGCGCAACGGCGGCTACACCCGCGTGATCCGCACCGGCGTGCGCCGCGGCGACGCCGCGGAGACCGCCATCATCGAGCTGGTGAAGTAAATCCGCGCCGATGAAAAAGCCCTTTGTCATGGGTACCTAGGACCTGTGACAAAGGGCTTTTGATTTTTTCCTTGCAAACCGCCGGAGGCGTGGTAAGATGGAGACAGAAAGGATGTGATCCCATGCGGATGGTGCGCTGTTATGAGTGCGGAAGATCCTATGATTATGACGACGACGGCTTCTGCCCCCGGTGCGGGGCCTTCAACCAGCCGGCCCGGACAGCGGCCGCGTCGGCCTCCATCGCCCCGGCCTCCGGCACCCGGGACGCCGGCACGGGCCGGGGCAAACGGCAGCTTCAGCGGGATCTGGAGGCCAACCTGAAGCAGATGGAACAGGCCATGACGAAGTTCCTGGGGGAACGGCCCCGGGGTCCCCGCCTGCCGGGGGGCCATCTGTAGGGAGTTTGCGGCGGGGCAGAGGAGGGGAGCACGATGAAGCGGATCACCTGTGGATCCTGCGGCAAGCGATACGACCCGGCCGTGGAGGAGTTCTGTCCCCGATGCGGGGCCTTTGACCGGCCGCCCCAGCCCGAGACGGGACCCCAGGCGGAACCGGCGCCTCCCGCGCCGGAGCAGCAGAAGCCCCGGCGGAAGCGCACCCGGGCGGCGCTGGAAGAGGGCGGCCTGACGCTGGGCCTGGAGGTGGCGGCCGATCTGGCCGCGGACCTGCTGGGGGACGCCCTCTCAGACCTGTTCTAGCGCCCGCGGAGGGCACCTGGAAGAGCCTGTCTCTTTCGCGATGAAAAAGCATTCTCGATCATGGAACCGCGCAGTCTTTTCCGGTCCCCCGCCAGGGCCGGAGGAGGCTGCGCGAGGCCTCCTCCCGGCATTCGCCGGTGCGTCCGGATGTCAAAAAATGGGGACTCGCAGGCAGGAGAAAATTTTGACGGGTGTATTTTTCCCGCCGCCGCGCAAACTACCGCTGCATGAATGAGGAGGTGTGTGCGTGAAGGGGAGAGGACGCCTGTTTTTTCTGTGCATATCCTTGGCGCTGCTGTCCGGCTGCGCGTCCGGCGGCCCGGCGGCGGAGGCCGGGGGAGACGCCCGGATCCCGGACGAGAATCTGATCGCCATCACCTTTGACGACGGCCCCCGCCGGGAGACCACGGAGCGGCTGCTGGACGGCCTGCGGGAGCGGGGCGCCCAAGCCACCTTCTTTGTGATCGGCAGGCAGATCCAGGAGAACCAGGACCTTGTGGAGCGGATGCAGGCGGAGGGCCATCAGGTGGGCAGTCACACCTGGAGCCATGTGCGGCTGACGGGCATCTCCGCGGACACCCTTCAGCAGGAGGTGGGCCGCACGGAGGAGGCCCTGGAGAATCTGCTGGGGGAGGGGAGCTACTGGCTCAGACCCCCCTATGGGGCTGTGGACGAGGCGGACCGGGTCCTGATCCAGACGCCCATGATCAAGTGGTCCATCGACCCCCGGGACTGGGAGAAGCGGGACGCCGCCCAGGTGACGGCGGCGGTGCTGGAGGCGGCCGCCCCCAACCAGATCATCCTGCTCCACGACATCTACGACACCTCGGTGGACGCGGCCCTGGCCATCGTGGACGCCCTCCAGGCGGAGGGATACCGGTTCGTGACGGTGGCGGAGCTGCTGGAGGCCAACGGCATCCAGCCGGAGGCCGGGGTGCTGTACTGCTCCGGCGGCACATAGGAAAAAAACCGGGTCCCGGTGTGAAGCCACACCGGGACCCGGTCATTTCATCGCACGCTCAGCCGTTGAGGATCAGCAGGATCAGGGTCAGGATCAGGAACAGCGCGCCCACCCACTTGGTGGCACGGGCCAGCTTGGCGTCCCAGGTCTTGGCCTTGTTGCGGGTGAGGAAGGAGTCCGCCACGCCGCCGATGGCGCCGGACAGGCCGGCGCTCTTGCCGGACTGGAAGAGCACGACCAGGATGATGGCCACGCCGCAGAGCAGTTGTAAGATCGTCACAATGAGCGTCAAAGTGTCCATACAGGATTACCTCCAAAACATTCAGCCATGCAGCGCATGGATCTTGATTTCACAGATGATAATGATACCATAGTTTTTCCCGTATTTCAAGGGGATTCTGCAAAAAAGCGGAGGGATCCGGCAGGAAACAGGCAGATGGGCCCGCTGTAAAAAATCCAGCGGGAACTGGAACAAATGTTTGCGTTTTGCGAACAGGTATGATACAATACAGCCAGGAATCCAACAGAGGGGGACGCTTATGCAGGAGCTCTCAAAAATGCAGCAGAGGATCTATGAATACATCGCCGCCTGTATCCGGGAGCAGGGATACCCCCCTTCGGTGCGGGAGATCGGGGAGGCCGTGGGCCTGAAGTCGCCTTCCACGGTCCACTTCCACCTCAAGCGGCTGGAGGAGGCCGGCGTCATCGAAAAGGGCGCCGGCAAGGGCCGGGCCATTTCCCTGCGGGAAGCCCCCCGGCCGGACGACCAGGTGCCGGTGGTGGGCAATGTGGCGGCCGGCAGCCCCATCCTGGCGGAGGAGTGCATCGAGGACTATCTGACCTTCGACACCGGCGGCCGCCCCGGGGAATACTTCGCCCTGCGGGTCCGGGGCGAGTCCATGCGGAACGCGGGCATCCTGCCCGGGGACCTGGTGGTGGTCCACCGGCAGCCCACCGCCCGCCACGGAGAGATCGTGGTGGCCCTGATCGAGAACGAGGCCACAGTGAAGCGCCTGTCCCTGAAAGGCGGTCAGGTGTGGCTGCTGCCGGAGAATGAGGCGTATTCCCCCATCGACGGCACCTATGCCCAGATCCTGGGGAAGGTGGCCGCGGTGGTGCGGCGGTATTGAGACGAGATCAAACGGGGAGGGGCATGATGGGTCATCCATCATGCCCCTCCCGGCGCTGCGGGGCGGCCCGGCGGGGCTGGGGGGCCGCCTCCAGGGCCTGCCGCAGCTTCTCCAGCGCCCGCTTCTCGATGCGGGATACATAGGACCGGGAGATGCCGAAGGAGGAGGCGATCTCCCGCTGGGTCAGGGGGATGGTGCCCCCCAGCCCGTACCGCAGGCGGACGATCTTGGCCTCCCGGGCGGTCAGGCACTGGTCCACCAGGCGGCGGAGCCGGAGGGCCGTGTCCCGGTCGTGGAGGTCCTCCAGCATGGTGTCGTCTACCCCCACCACGTCCATCAGCTGCAGGGCGTTGCCCTCCTTGTCCGTCTCGATGGAGTCGGAGAGGGAGACCTCCCCCTGGAGCTTTTTCTGGCTGCGGAAGTACATGAGGATCTCGTTTTCGATGCACCGGGCGGCGTAGGTGGCCAGGCGGGCGCCCTTGTCGGGGTCGAAGCTGGTGATCCCCTTGATGAGGCCGATGGTGCCGATGGAGATCAGGTCCTCCTGATCGGCACTCTGGGTGTAGTATTTTTTCACGATATGGGCCACCAGGCGCAGGTTCCGCTGGATGAGGACGTCCCGGGCCTCCTGGTCCCCCTGGGCGTACCGGCGGAGATACTCCCGCTCCTCCGACGCGGACAGGGGCTTGGGAAACGACCCGCCGCCGGACAGGCGGAGCGAGAGCAGGAGCGTGTTGGCAAAGAGCAGCAGCGCGGCAGACAGCATAAGATCCCTCCCTTCCCCCATCCTATGCCGGGCAGGGAAGTCCCCATGCGGAAAGTCCTTGGCCGGAGCCCCGCCGCCGTGGTATACTGGGAAGAGTCATTCGAAGCGAGGGGAGGGGCGGCATGGGCTATCTGGTCTACATCCTGCGGTGCGGGGACGGGACGCTGTACACCGGCTGCACCAACGACCTGGACCGCCGCCTCCGGGCCCACCAGGCCGGCCGGGGGGCCAAATACACCCGGAGCCGCCTGCCGGTGGAGCTGGTCTACCGGGAGGCGGTGCCGGACCGCTCCGCGGCGCTGCGGCGGGAGGCGGCCATCAAACGGATGGACCGGCGGGCCAAACTGGCCCTGATCGCCGCCGGTCCGCCGGGCGCCTCCGCCGGAGCCGGGGCAGAAAAATGAACAGAACGTAAAAAGCTGGGAAAATACAAAGAACCCCTACACATTGCGGGGAAAACGTGCTATCATATATCAGTCAAATTCTGCAATTTTGCGATGCGCGCCATACGGCGGAGAGAGGAGGCGGCCATGAGACGGCAGATCCATCGTGGGATACGGGCGGCACTGGGCCTGCTCCTGCTGCTGTGCGCCAGCGGCTGCGGCTTCTCCTTCTCGCCGGAGGAGCTGTACAGCCTGCCCCAGCTGCCCGCGGAGTACACGGAGCTGAACAGCTGCCTCAACCAGGTGATCGAGGGCGGCGCGGAGTACGCGGCCCCGGTCTCCGGCAGCAACATCCAGCCGGTGCAGCTGGAGGACCTGGACGGGGACGGGGCGCAGGAGGCCGTGGCCTTCTTCCGCAACAGCGCCGACGAGAAGCCCCTGAAGATCTATATCTTCACCCCCAAGGACGACACCTATGAGCAGGCCGCCGTCATCGAGGGCACCGGCACCAGCATCTACAGCATCGCCTACGAGGACCTGGACCAGGACGGCATCAAAGAGCTGCTGGTGGGCTGGCGGGTCAACACGGATATGCAGGCCCTGTCGGTCTACACCCTGCGGTCCGGCCGGCCGGAGGAGCTGATCCAGGGCACCAGCTACGTGCGGTACGCGGTCAACGACCTGAATCAGGACGGCCTGTGGGAGCTGGTGGTGCTCCGGGCCGACGAGGAGAACAACGGCATCGCGGACTACTACTGCTGGCAGGAGGGGGAGTTCCAGCTGCGGACCTCCGCCCGCATCACCAGCACCATGGCGGAGCTGAGCCAGCAGGGCAAGGTCCGCAGCGGCGTGCTCCAGGACGAGACCCCGGCCCTGTTCGTCACCGGGGTGGAGGAGTCCGCCTGGATGGCAACGGACATCCTGGCCGTGAAGAACGGGGAGCTGGTGAACATCCTGCTGTCTGACGTGACCGGCGTCTCCTCGGAGATCGCCCCCTTCTGCTCCCTGTACCCGGAGGACATCAACGGAGACGGCGTCACGGAGATCCCTCATCCGGAGCCCATCCCCGCCTGGGGAAACGTGGCCGAGGAGCCCTGCCGCCGCATCGACTGGTACGCCTACGCCAGCGACGGCACCGGGACCCTGGCCATGAGCACCTATCACAACGTGGACGACGGCTGGTACCTGCGCCTGCCGGACAGCTGGCGGGACCAGATCCTGATCACCCGCACCGCCGGGGCGGAGGCGTCCACGGTCACCTTCTCCATCCAGGGCGACGGCACGGAGCCGCCCCGGGATTTCCTGCGGATCACCAAGCTCACCGGCTCCAACCGGGAGGTCCAGGCCACCCGGGCCGGGCGGATCATCCTCCGCCGCCAGCCGGAGATCATCTACACAGCGGAACTGCTGGAGGCCAACAGCGGCTGGGAATACGGCCTGACGGAGGACGAGGTCCGGGAGGCCTTCAACCTCATCACCACCGAGTGGACCGCCGGCGACAGCTGACTGAGAAGAAAGGACGGAGAGCCCTATGAAGAAAGTTCTGGTGCTGGAGGATGAGTCCAGCATCCGCAGTTTCATCGTCATCAACCTGCGCCGGGCCGGCTACGACGTCATCGAGGCGGAGACCGGCGAGGAGGCGCTGGACAAGCTGAAGGAGAACCCGGACACCCGGGTGGCCCTGCTGGACATCATGCTGCCGGGCATCGACGGGTTCGAGGTCTGCCGGCGCATCCGGGCCACCAACACCAAGATCGGCATCATCATGCTGACCGCCCGCTCCCAGGAGATGGACAAGGTGACGGGCCTGATGACCGGCGCCGACGACTATGTGACCAAGCCCTTCTCCCCGGCGGAGCTCACCGCCCGGGTGGACGCCCTGTTCCGCCGGGCCGGCGGGGAGGAGATCCCCCAGACCGGGGAGATCCGGCAGGACCCCTTCCTGCTGAACACCCGCAACCGGACGCTGGAGAAGAACGGCCAGCGGATCAAGCTGACTCAAGTGGAGTACTCCATCATGAAGGTATTCATGGAGAACCCGGGCAAGGCCCTGTCCCGGGAGGAGATCCTGGACATGGTCTGGGGCCGGGACTACTTCGGCGAGCTGAAGATCGTGGATGTGAACATCCGCCGCCTGCGGCTGAAGATCGAGGACAACGTACAAAATCCAACCTACATCACCACGGTGTGGGGTTATGGCTATAAGTGGGGATTCTGAACGGAGCTCCCCGCACGTTGTCCGGGGCCCCGCGGAGCGGGGCGGGCGGATCGCCCGTGCAAGCGTTTTGGCGGGACGCCAAAACCTTGGCGCAAGGCGGGATTCACTCCCGCCGCGCAAGTCAAATCAAAGGGCTCCCATCCCGCCGTGCGGGATGGGAAACAACGTGCAGAACCCGGCTTATATCACCACAGTGTGGGGATACGGGTACAAGTGGGGGTTCTGACAGGCCCCGCCGGCCTGTGAGGCCGGCATCCCCCACGCGGAGAAAGGAGGCAGGGCCGGATGGCAGAGGAAGAACGGGATAAAAAGTGGACGGCCCTGCGCCTGCGGGGCCTGCGGAAGCGTTGGATCGTCAACACCATCCTGCCGGTGCTGGTGCTGCTGGTGCTGCTGGTGACGCTGGTGTCCGCCGGCGTGTCCACCTATTACTACAGCAGCATGGAAAACGGGCTGGTGAAGCAGGTGGAGGCCATGTCCAACTCCTTCAACGACTACTTCATGAACAGCTACGCCGAGTACAACCAGATGGCCACCCAGGCGGTGGACACCTATGAGGACAAGGACCGGATCGAGCTGCAGTTCATCGGCAGCACCGGCCGCATCCAGATGTCCACCTCCGGCCTGACGGCGGGCATCTCCCCCGGGACCAGCGACATCACCAGCGCCATCGCCAACCAGGAGATCCGGCCCTACCAGGGCCGGGACCCGGAGACCGGGGAGAAGATCCTGTCGGTGTCCGCGCCGTTGCTGTTCAACGGCCGGGTGGCCGGCGTCATGCGGCTGGTGACCTCCCTGAAGCTGGTGGACCGGCAGATCATCCTGGTGGTGTTCATCATCATGGCGGTGGGCGTCATCTGCATGGCCCTGGTGCTGATCTCCAGCCTGCTGTTCATCAACAACGTGGTGGAGCCGGTGGCGGTGGTGACCGAGGCCGCCAAGCGCATCTCGGCGGGCAGCTACGGCTTCCAGATCGAGAACAAGTACACCGACGAGCTGGGGGAGCTGGTGGACAACATCAACGATATGTCCCTCAAGATCGGCCAGAACGAGAAGATGAAGTCCGAGTTCATCTCCTCCGTGTCCCACGAGCTGCGGACGCCCCTCACCGCCATCAACGGCTGGGGCGAGACGATCCTGGAGGACCCCAACGACGACCCGGCCCAGATGCGCCGGGGCATCCGCATCATCCTCAACGAGGCCCGGCGCCTCTCCACCATGGTGGAGGAGCTTCTGGAGTTCTCCAAGATGGAGGACGGCCGCTTCACCCTCCGGATGGAGCAGGTGGACCTGCAGGCGGAGTTCGAGGACGCCATCTTCACCTACGGCGAGCTCTTCCGGCAGGAGGGCATCAAGCTGAACTACGAATGCGGGGACGAGGACCTGCCCCCCATCCCCGGCGACTCCGAGCGGCTGAAGCAGGTGTTCTGCAACGTGCTGGACAACGCCGCCAAGCACGGCGGTGCCGGCAAGCGGATCGACACCTCCATCAGCCGGGAGGGGGAGTTCGAGGTGGTCCGGGTCCGGGACTACGGCCCCGGCATCCCGGAGGCAGAGCTGCCCTTCATCAAGCAGAAGTTCTACAAGGGCTCCTCCAAGGCCCGGGGCAGCGGCATCGGTTTGGCGGTGTGCGATGAGATCATCGGCCTCCACAACGGCATCTTCTCCATCGGCAACGCCGACGGCGGCGGCGCGGAGGTCACCATCTGCCTGCCGGTCAAAGAATGAAGAGCAGAAAATCGAACAAATGTTTGATTTTTGGCGCCAGCCATGATACAATCATCTTATAGAGCGCATTAGAAAGGAATTCCCATGGCAAAAGAAGAAAACCAGTCCTGCGCCTTCCGCACCAGCATCGGCGGACAGGCGCTGATCGAGGGCATCCTGATGCGGGGCCCGGAGAAGCAGGCCATCGTGGTCCGGGACCAGGAGGGCAACCTGGTGGAAAAGGTGGAGGAGCTGCGGCTCATCAAGGACCGCCATCCCATCCTGGGCTGGCCCCTGATCCGGGGCACGGTCAACTTCCTGTCCTCCATGGTCAACGGTGTGAAGGCCCTGATGTACTCCGCCGACTTCTATCCGGAGGAGGAGACCGCCGAGCCCTCCAAATTTGAACAGTGGCTGGATTCCAAGCTCTCCAGCAAAAAGCTGGAGGGCGCCATTGTGACCCTCTCCGTGATCCTGGGCGTGGGGCTCTCCATTTTGCTGTTCCTGGTGCTGCCCACCTTTGTGACCGGCGGCATCCTCCACTTCTTCCCGGGCTTCCCCATGTGGGGCCGGAACCTGGTGGAGGGCGTCCTGAAGATCCTGATCTTCCTGCTGTACCTGATCTTCTGCTCCAGGCAGAAGGACATCTACCGGGTGTTCCAGTACCACGGGGCGGAGCACAAGACCATCTTCTGCTACGAGGCGGGCCTGCCCCTGACGGTGGAGAACGTCCGCATCCAGCCCCGGCACCATCCCCGGTGCGGCACCAGCTTCCTGTTCGTGGTGATCTTCGTGTCCATCCTGATCTCCAGCGTGGTGTTCGGCATCTGGCCCATCACCAATGTCTGGCTGCGGACCCTGGCCCATTTGATCCTGCTGCCCCTGGTGGTGGGCATCACCTACGAGTTCAACCGCTGGGTGGGCCGCCACGTCCAGGACAGCCGCCTGGCGAAGGTCCTGACGGCCCCGGGCATGTGGATGCAGAACTTCACCACCAACGAGCCGGACGACTCCATGATCGAGTGCGCCATCCGGTCCCTGGAGCTGGTGATCCCGGAGGAGAAGGGGAAGGACACCTGGTAAATGAGGAATTAGGAGTTAGGAATTAGGAATTTATGAGAGTGAAGAGTTGAGAGTGGAGAGTGGAGATGCGGGGTCCGGCGGAGCCGGCCCCATTGAAATCGTTCCGCCTGCGGCGGAACACCACAATTCCTAACTCCTCATTCCTAACTCCTAACTGTTTTCCGCCAGGAAAACGATAGCGAGGCGTATTATGGCGACGACATACAACAATTTGTATTTGGATATCCGCCAGCAGCTGCGGAAAGCCGGCATTGAAGAGGCCACCTTGGAGGCCCGGGAGCTGGTGTGCTTCGGCACCAACAAGAGCCGGGAGGAGCTGGCCCGGGACGGGGGGCTGTACGCCTCCCCGGAGCTGGAGCGCCGGGTCCGGGACCTGGTGGACCGGCACCTGGCCGGGGAGCCGGTGGCCTACCTCATCGGGGAGTGGGAGTTCTACGGCCTGCCCCTGGACATCTCCCGGGACGTGCTGATCCCCCGGCCGGACACGGAGGTGCTGGCGGAGCAGGCCATCGGCTACATCAAGACCCTGGGGGAGTGCCGGGTGCTGGACCTGTGCGCCGGCAGCGGCTGCGTCGGCCTGGCGGTGGCCGCCCAGGCGCCCCAGGCCCGGGTGGTGCTGGGGGAGTGGTCTGACGGCGCCCTGAAGATCTGCCGCCAGAACGTCCGCCGCAACAGCCTGACGGCCCGGGTGGTGCCCATCCAGGCGGACGCCCGGGAAAAGCCGGAGAAGTCCCTGGGGGAGTTCCAGTGCATCGTCTCCAATCCCCCGTACATCCCCCGGGCGGATATCGAGACCCTGGACACCTCCGTCAAAGATTACGAGCCCCATCTGGCCCTGGACGGCGGCGAGGACGGCCTGGACTTCTACCGGAGCATCTCCGAGAAGTGGAAGGCGGCCCTGGTCCCCGGCGGCCGGCTGTACTTCGAGGTGGGCATCGGCCAGGCGGACGCGGTGCTGCGGATCATGCGGGCCCAGGGCTTCGGGGACATCCAGGTGGTGAAGGACCACCACGACATCCCCCGAGTGGTGTTCGGGACGCTTTATACGGAGATCTGACATCGTTTTTGAGAAATGTGATAGCAGGAGGAGAACACAATGGCGAGAGAGAAAGCGCCGCTGCCCAACGCGGCTCCGGCGGACGATAAAAAGCGGGCCATCGACACGGCCATGGCCCAGATCGAGCGGATGTACGGCAAGGGCTCCATCATGCGCTTCGGCGACAAGGCGGAGCTGAACGTGGATTACATCCCCACCGGCTCGTTGTCCCTGGACGTGGCCCTGGGCATCGGCGGCCTGCCCAAGGGGCGGATCGTGGAGATCTACGGGCCGGAGTCCTCCGGTAAGACCACCCTGGCCCTCCATGTGATCGCCGAGGCCCAGAAGCGGGGCGGCGAGGTGGCCTTCGTGGACGCGGAGCACGCGCTGGATCCCACCTATGCCCGGGCCCTGGGCGTGAAGGTGGAGGATATGCTGATCGCCCAGCCGGACACCGGCGAGCAGGCCCTGGAGATCACCGAGGCCCTGGTCCGCTCCGGCGCCATCGACGTGGTGGTGGTGGACTCCGTGGCGGCCCTGGTGCCCCGGGCGGAGATCGAGGGCGAGATGGGCGACAGCTATGTGGGCCTCCAGGCCCGGCTGATGAGCCAGGCCCTGCGGAAGCTCACCGGCGCCATCGGCAAGACCAACTGCATCGTCATCTTCATCAACCAGCTGCGGGAAAAGGTGGGCATCATGTACGGCAACCCGGAGGTGACCACCGGCGGCCGGGCGCTGAAGTTCTATGCCTCCGTCCGCATCGACGTGCGCCGGATCGAGGCGCTGAAGAACGGCTCCGAGATCGTGGGCAACCGGACCCGGGCCAAGGTGGTGAAGAACAAGGTGGCGCCCCCCTTCCGGGAGGCGGAGTTCGACATCATGTACGGCGAGGGCATCTCCCACTTCGGCGAGCTCATCGACCTGGGCGTGAAGCTGGAGCTGGTGCAGAAGTCCGGCTCCTGGTTCTCCATCGGGGAGACCCGCATCGGCCAGGGCCGGGACGCCGCCAAGCGCTTCCTCCAGGAGAACCCGGAGGTGGCGGACAAGCTGGAGGCGGACATCCGCAAGAACTTCGACAAGCTGATGAGCAACCAGGCCCGCATCGCCGCCAAGGCGGCCGGCCGGGCGGTGGACGTGAGCGCCGACGACTTCGAGGATGCGGATTGAGCGCATCCAGGCATCCCCCCGCAAGCAGGGGCGGGTGCTGGTGTTCCTGGAGGACGGCGCCTGCCTGAAGATCACGGAGCAGGAGCTTCTGGACTTCGGCCTGCGGCCGGGGGATGACCTGGACGGCCAGCGCCTGGGCCAGCTGAAGGAGGCCGCCGGGATCTCCAACGTGAAGGCCGCGGCGGCGGACCTGGTCGGCAAGCGGGCCATGAGCCGCCGCGACCTGGAGCGGAAGCTCCAGGAAAAGGGGGCCAGCCAGGCGGAGGCCCGCTACGCCGCCGAGTGGCTGGAGGCCATCGGCGCCCTCAACGACGCGGACTACGCGGCGATCCTGGTGCGCCACTGCGCGGGTCTTGGCTACGGTCCGGCCCGCATCCGGGAGAAGCTGCGGGAGAAGGGCGTCCCCCGGGAGCTGTGGGACGAGGCCCTGGACCAGGCAACTGACAGCGCGGAGCAGATCGACCGGTTCCTCACGGCCAAGCTCCGGGGCCGGGCCCCGGAGGAGGCGGAGAAGCGGCGGCTCACCAGCGCGCTGCTCCGCAGGGGATTCTCCTGGGGAGATATCCGGGAGGCCTGGGGGCGCCTGGGGGCGGAGATCCCCGAAGAATGAGCCCCCATCTTACAGGGGCCCTCCGGGAGGCGTACGGGCCGCCGGACGGCGGCCACGGGGGATTCTGCTCCCGCAGGGGGCATTGTCCATGCGGGATGCGCCCCCCATTGTCGTCGTCGCAAAGTCCGCTAAGCTCCGTTTCCGCCTGCGGCGAAAACTGCGCCCGCTCCCTTGCTCCTCCTCTCCCCACCGCGCGGGGCGCGGCGGGGGCCCCTTTTGGTTGC
>DWZJ01000059.1 GCA_019118245.1 Candidatus Oscillibacter excrementigallinarum | reverse complement strand
CAATGCACCCCCCATTTCTCTTTTGGTCTTGCCAAAAGAGAAACGGGCCGTGCACGGTCCAAAGAGAAAAAACGCTTTAACGCGCTCCGGTGCAGTGGCCCTCCGCGCGACGGGGGTCGGCGTATCGGTGCAAGCGCCGATTTTGCCAGGCCTTCGGGCACGCTATCATCTTCTGCGAGGTCGATACTGCCGTCCCGTGGCGGATGGTACCGACCTCGTCGGGGTGCAAGGACGCATTTGACTAGTTTCTCTTTCCGCGCGTTCCGCTTCGCTACGCGCTGCCCGGGCGGACGTGGGGACCTTGTACCAGCGGGCGGACGAGGGCGTCCGCCCCTACAAAGGAGGCGATGGCTTTCGGTATCCCCGTAGGGGCCGATGCCCTCATCGGCCCGTTGCACCAGATCCCGCGCGGGACAGCCAGCGGCAGCGAAAAGAGAAGCAGATCAATGCGACGACCACCCCGACACCCTCCGCACCATCCGCCACGGGACGGCAGTATCGACCTCGCAGAAGATGATAGCGTGCCCGAAGGCCTGGCAAAATCGGCGCTTGCACCGATACGCCGACCCTCGTCGCGCGCGGAGGGCCACTGCACCGGAGCGCGCTTAGCGCCCTTTTCTTTTGGACCGTGCACGGCCCGTTTTCTTTTCGGGCAAGACCGAAAAGAAAATGGGGGGTGCATCCCCGCTGGACAAGCCCCCCTGGCGGGAGCCAGCACCCCCGTGGCCGCCGTTCGGCGGCCTAAATCCATCTCCGGAGAGAGGGTCATCTTCCTATCAGCCCCAGCGCCTGCTTCCAGGTCAGCACCCGTCGGCAGGCGGTGTCGATGGTGTCCTCCGACAGGGTACCGCCCTCCACCGCCTCGATCACCTTGGGGATCTGGGTGCGGTAGTCGGTGGTGATGATGAGGTCATTTCCGGCCTCCAGAGCCATGACTGCCACGGCGCCGTCGGCGGAATAGGCGGCCACCGCCTCCATGGCCAGGTCATCAGTCATCACCACGCCGTCAAAGCCCAGCTGCTCCCGCAGCAGGTCATGGACTGCCGGGGACAGGGAGGCGGGAAGGGTGTCGTCCACTGCGGCCATGATGTTGTGAGAGACCAGCACAGCGGTCCTGCCGCCGCCGGCCTCTGTGCCCGCCTGGAAGGGGAGAAAGTCCGCGTTTGTGAAGTCCTCCAGAGGCCGTTCATCCACGGCAATGCCGGTGTGGGTGTCTATATTATTGCCATAGCCCGGAAAATGCTTCAGGACACTGCCCATGCCGTCTCCGGACATCTGGGTGACCACCTGGGACACATAGTCCGCCGTGGCTGCAGCGTCCTGGCCGAGGGTGCGGTCATAGATAAAATCACCTGGGTCCGTGGACACATCCGCCACTGGGGCCAGATTTACATTGAAGCCCAGGGCAGAGAGGAGAATGTCCTTCTCCCGGGTGTCCGCCAAGACGGCTTCCATGCCGCCGTCGGCGTGGGCCCGCTGAGGGGAGCGGAACTTGGAGGCCCGGAGATGGGGATTTGAGCTGACCCGCACCACCGTGCCGCCCTCCTCGTCCACACCGATCAGCAGAGGGATGCCGGTGTCTGCCGCCGCGGCGTCCTGGTAGCTTTGGATGGTCTGGATCAGGGCATCGGCGGTTTTGTCTGCTGTGTCCCGGCCAAAGAGAATGTAGCCGCCCAGGTGGTGGGTGCTCACATCGGCAGCGGCATCCGCATCCGGAACCTGGACGAAAAACAGCTGTCCCACTTTCTCCTCCAGGGTCAGGGAGGAAAGCAGATCCTCAATCTGCTGGGCGGCCAGCTCTTCCGGTGTGGGCTCCGGGGGCGTCTCCGGCTCCTCCTGGACCTGAGAAGCGGCGGGTTCCTGGGGGGCTTCTTCTGCCGGGGAACTGCCGCAAGCGGCCAGCATCAGCAGGGTAAGGGCGGTCATCGCCGCCGCGAGCAAGCGTTTCATAAGGACTCCTTTCCAAAAGGGAGGGATAGATACCAGCAGTGTATCATATTTTTGCGGGAAAGAAAAGACTGTTACCGGTTTGTGGTGGAATCCGAATCATCTGCATGATATGTTGAAAAACAGAAGGGACGTGAGGAAACATGCGGATGGCGGCGATGCTTCTGGCTGTGATTTCCCTGCTGGGGGTGCCCCAGGACCAGAGAACGGACCCGGAGATCACCTGGGAGACGGCGGCAGTGCAGGTCCTGGAGGAATCGCCGGAAACGGCGGCACGGACGCTGCTGGACTGGGCAGCCTCCGGCGCAAGCGCACCGTCCCAGGCGGTGGAGGACCTACTGGAGGCGCGGACGGAGACTGCGGCGGAGGCTGCCGCTGCCTTTGCCGCCGTGCTGGACACAGCGGACCGCCTGCGGGCGGCGGGAGAAGCGCCGGAATTGGGGGAGGAAACCTACCGGGAGGCGGTTCGGTCCCTGCACCCCTTCTTCACCCGGCTTTTTGAGACAGAGACCACGCCCTGGAAAGAAGAGCCCTCGGACTGGCCCATGGAAGTGGAGGCGTTTGACGGCATCTGGTGTGACAGCACGATGCAGGAGCTGCTGATCTTCCAAAACGGCACCTGCCGGGTGGTGATCCCCTGGCTGGGGTATTATGGGGAGACGGCGCTCAGCGTCCGTCTCCGGGACCGCAGTGCCGTTGGCTATTGTCCGTCTCTAGAGGTGGATATCCACGAGAGCGGCCATTTTGCCGGCCCGCTGGCCTACTATGTCTCCGGGACCGCAGAGGACCATTTCTGGTGCAATACTCAGGCCCAGCGGTTTGACAAGCTCTGGCCTGTGGGAGGAATATCCTGACATAAAGTACAAAACAGGCGGACCGCATTATGCGGTCCGCCTGTTTTTCTTGTTGCCGAGAATGGCTCAGTCCTGGGACTTGACGATGGCGATGTGCAGCTCGTCCAGCTGCTTCTGCGTGACGGCGCCGGGGGCGTCCATCATCACGTCCTGGGCGTTCTTGTTCATGGGGAAGGGGATGATCTCCCGGATGGAGTCCTCGCCGGCCAGCAGCATCACCATGCGGTCCACGCCGGGGGCGATGCCCGCGTGAGGCGGCGCACCGTAGGTGAAGGCGTTGTACATGGCCGGGAACTTGGCCTTCACGTCCTCTTCGCCCAGGCGGACCATCTCAAAGGCCTTGATCATGATCTCCGGGTCGTGGTTCCGCACCGCGCCGGAGGAGAGCTCCACGCCGTTGCACACCAGGTCGTACTGGTCGGCGGTGATGCTAAGGGGATCGATCTCGCCCCGCTCCGCCTTCAGCAGCACCTCCAGGCCGCCGGAGGGCATGGAGAAGGGATTGTGGCAGAACTCCAGCTCGCCGGACTCCTCGCCGATCTCGTACATGGGGAAGTCCACGATCCAGCAGAAGGCGTACTGCTCCTTGTCCATATGGCCGGGGACGGCGGCGCCCAGGGTCTTCACCAGCACGCCGGCGGTCTTCTGGGCCTGGCCCAGCTTCCCGGCGGACAGGGCCACGAAGTCATTGGCCTTCAGATTCAGGGCGGAGACCACCTGCTCCTTGATGGGGGCGACGAACTTGGCGATGCCGCCCACCACCTCGCCGCTCTCGTCCAGGCGGAACCAGTAGGGCTTGGAGCCGGAGACCACCTCCACGTCCGCCAGGGTCTTGTCGATGAACTTTCTCGTCTCGTGGAAGTCGGACACCACCACGGCCTTGACGGTGTTGCCCTCGAACGGGCCGAAGCCGCAGCCCGCCAGCACAGAGGTCACGTCCTGCACCGTCAGGTCGATGCGCAGGTCCGGCTTGTCGGAGCCGTACTTCTCCATGGCCTCGGTGTAGGGGATGCGCACAAAGGGCGCGGCGCTGGCCCGGTCATACTTGCCGTACTTGGCGAAGATGGGAGGCAGCACGTCCTCCAGCACGGCGAACACGTCGTCCTGGGAGGCAAAGGCCATCTCCATGTCCAGCTGATAGAACTCGCCGGGGGAGCGGTCCGCCCGGGCGTCCTCGTCCCGGAAGCAGGGGGCGATCTGGAAGTACCGGTCAAAGCCGGAGGTCATCAGCAGCTGCTTGAACTGCTGGGGGGCCTGGGGCAGGGCGTAGAACTTGCCGGGGTGGTTCCGGGCGGGCACCAGGTAGTCCCGGGCGCCCTCCGGGGAGGAGGCGGTCAGGATGGGGGTGGTGATCTCCAGGAAGCCGTGCTCCGTCATGGCCTGCCGCAGGGCGGCCACCACGTTGCACCGGAGGATGATGTTGTTCTTCACCGCCGGGTTCCGCAGGTCCAGATAGCGGTATTTCAGGCGGGTGGCCTCATCGGCCTCCCGGCTGCGGTTGATCTGAAAGGGCAGCTCGTTGTGCTGGCAGCGGCCCAGCACCTCGATCCTGCTGGGCACCACCTCGATGTCGCCGGTGGGCAGTTTGGGGTTCTTGCTGTCCCGCTCCCGGACAGTGCCCTCCACGGAGATGGTGGACTCCTTGTTGATGGACTTCAGCAGGGCCACCATGTCGGCGGTCTCCGCCACCACCTGGGTGGTGCCGTAGAAGTCCCGGACCACGGCGAAGGCCAGCTCACTGCCCACCTCCCGGAGATTTTCCAGCCAGCCGCAGATCTTCACGGCCTTGCCGGCGTCGGAGAGCCGCAGCTCTCCGCAGGTATGGGTACGGTTCTGTGTCATACTGTTACATTCCTTTTCGTATAAATTTATTCAAAAATTGCTAATTGTAGTTTTTGTAAATGCTCACAGGCCATAGGCCGAAGAATTTACCAGCCGGGTCTGGGCGGCGTCCAGGTCTAGGTCCTGAATTTCCGGGGCGGTCAGGGCTGTCATCTGCTCCATCATGTCCATCAGGTCGCCGTATAGAGTTTCCTCACCTATGGAGGGGGCACCGGGGGAGGGGGCCACCACTTCTATGCCGTATTCTTCCTCGTAAGCATCCTGCAGCTTGTTGTACAGCAGGAAGCAGGTGTTCTCCCACTGCTGGGCCACAGCAGTCATGCCCAGGTAGCCGGGGATGACGGCACCGAAAGTTCCCTTCAGCTCCGCATCCGTCACGGTGATGCCCAGCTGGGCCGCCAGGCGGGAGATGGCCACGTCCTCTTCCAGGGAGGCGATGGTGTCCCGGAGCACCAGGTCCAGGTCATTGGCATTGGGGCCATCCACCAGCATGCGGTTGTACTGCCTCTCCAGATGTTCACAGAGAGCCGGGGCCACAATATCCGCCGACAGCTCTGCAGCGATGCCGTCATATTCGATGGAGATGGCCTGGGAGTCTGCCTCCAGCCCCAGCACGTCGGCGCACAGGTCAAAGGGGGCGGGGGTGAAGGTCACCCGCTGGGCGGGATCCACAAGGCGGGCTAAAATAGCTGCTGCCTGGCCGCGATTCAGCAGTTCTCCGCCTCCAAAGGAACCGTATTGGTCAGAGCCGGTGAGGATACCGGCGTTGTAAAGGGACAGCACGCCGGGGCTCCTGAAGTCCGGCACCACTGTGATCTGGTTGATGGAGGGCAGGGTGACGTCTGCCGTCTGGAGCGTCTCAACCAGCAGGGAGACAAAGGTCTGCCGATGGACAGGGTCGGCGGGGGGAATATCCTCCAGCAGGTCCAGGGTTTGGGCGTGAAGGGCGGTGGGGGTGCTGCCTGTAGCGCCCATGCGGTCCAGGGCCTGGGACAGGGAGGCGTAGGCCGGGTCATACCATTCCTGACCCTCTGCCGGCTCCGGCAGCACGCCGTCGCCGCCGGTGAGCAGGACGTACAGCCGGGCGCAGATGGTGACGATGTGGGCCCCTGTCAGCTCGCCGGAGGGGCCGAAGCTGCCGTCGGACCGGCCCTGCATCAGTCCGGTCTGGCAGACGGTTTGGACGGCGTCCTCACACCAGACACCGGCCATGTCCGTGAAGGCGGGGGCCTCCCGGACCTTGGGCACCAGCCAGCCGTCCCCCTCCGCCGCCGCAGCGGGCAGGGAGCAGAAGAGCAGGGCCAGCGTCAGAAACAGGGCGGAGAAACGGCGCTTAGTCATAAGAAATCAACTCCTAACTGTATATTTTGAAGGTTTGATTTCTATTTGTTTTCACTACTCCCGGATGACGGTGCCTTTCTCCCGCTCCGCCAGGCCGGCCTTGATGCGGTAGACCGTGGCGGCGGGCTCCAGCTTCGTCTGCTCGCCGGTGGCCATGTCCTTGCAGGCCACCACGCCGGCGCTGATCTCATCCTCCCCCAGGAAGATCACATAGGGGATGCCCAGCTTGTCGGCGTAGGCGATCTTCTGCTTGAACTTCTTCTCCTCACAGTGGAGCTGGGTGCGGACACCGTTCTCCCGCAGCAGGGTGGCCAGGGAGATGGCGGCGGACAGGTCCTCGGTCATGGGCAGGATCAGCACGTCCGCCGGGGCGGTGGGCAGATCCGGATTCAGCATCCCCTGTTCTCCCAGCACATAGAAGAGCCGGGTCAGGCCGATGGAGATGCCGGCTCCGGGGAGCTGACGGTCCGTGTAGTACTCCGCCAGGTTGTCGTACCGGCCGCCGGAGCAGACGGAGCCGATCTCCGGGTGGTCCAGCAGGGTGGTCTCGTAGACGGTGCCGGTGTAGTAGTCCAGGCCCCGGGCGATGGTCAGGTCCACGGCGAAGTTCTCCGCCGGGACGCCGAAGTCCGCCAGATACCGGACCACGGTGTTCAGTTCCTCCAGACCCTGGTCGAACACCTCGTTCCGGCCCCGGTAGCCCTCCAGGGCGGAGAGGACGGCGTCGTTCCCGCCGGAGATGGCGATGAATTTCAGGATCTCGTCGGCGTCGGACGCTGCCACGGCAAAGTCGCCGGTGAGGATGCCCTTCACCTTCTCCGGGCCGATCTTGTCCAGCTTGTCCACGGTGCGCATGATGTCGCCGGACTTCTCCGTCAGGCCCAGCATGGCGTAAAAGCCGTTGAGGATCTTCCGGTTGTTCACCCGGATCTGGAACCGTTTCAGCCCCAGGGCGGAGAAGGTCTTGTAGATGATGGCGGGGATCTCCGCCTCGTTGATGATGGAGAGCTTGCCGTCCCCGATGATGTCGATGTCCGCCTGGTAGAACTCCCGGAACCGGCCCCGCTGGGCCCGCTCGCCCCGGTACACCTTGCCGATCTGGTACCGGCGGAAGGGGAAGGTGAGATTGTTGTAGTGGAGGGCCACATACTTGGCCAGGGGGACCGTCAGGTCGAACCGGAGGGCCAGGTCCGCGTCGCCCTTCTGGAAGCGGTAGATCTGCTTCTCCGTCTCGCCGCCGCCCTTGGCCAGCAGCACCTCGCTGGACTCGATGACCGGGGTGTCCAGGGGGGTGAAGCCGTAGAGGGCATAGGTGCGGCGCAGGATCTCCATGATCCGCTCCATCTGCTGCTGGGGCCCCGGCAGCAGCTCCATAAAGCCGGACAACGTCCGGGGGGTCATTTTTGGCATCATAATTGCTCCTTCTCTTGGGATTTTCGTGTGGGGGTGGAAAAATAAACGCTCCCGTCCCCTGGCTTTGGGACGAGAGCGATCACGCTTCGTGGTGCCACCCAAATTCAAGGCCCAAGGGGCCTCCTTTTGCCTCCTCTGGCACGGGGAGGGTGCCGTGGGCGTCTCCGCCCCCGCTCCGCCGCTGTCCTTCTCCCAGGCCGGCCGGGCCGCTCTCAGCGGTGCGCCCCTCTCTGTGGGGCCGGCGATTGGGGTACTGCTGCGGCATCCGCGCGGTACCGGTGTGATTGTATGCGTTTTGCGGGGATTTGTCAAGCGATGGGGCGGTTGGAGGGATTGACGATGCACCGCCAGTCCAGATCGCCCCGGGCCAGGCCCAGGACCAACGCCTCCGCCGTGGCCAGGTTGCTGGCAAAGGGGATGTTGTTCTTATCGCACAGACGGGAGATGTAGGAGACGTCATTCTCCATGGCCTCGTTGTTGGGGTCGTTGAAAAAGAGGACCAGGTCAAATTCGTTGTAGGCGATCCGGGCACCGATCTGCTGGCTGCCGCCGTGAGCGTAGGACAGGAAGCAGTGGACGTTCAGGCCGGTGGCGTCCGCCACCATGTGGCCGGTAGTGTTGGTGGCGTAGATGTTGTGGTGGGAGAGGATCCCGGCGTAGGCGGTGCAGAACTGCACCATCAGCTCTTTCTTGTTGTCATGGGACATGAGAGCGATGTTCATGGAAAGCTCCTTTCTCTATCTGATCCGCAGCAGGGGGACCCGTTCCCCCTGGAGGCGTTTCGCAATGTTACTGTAGGCAGCCGCGGCGCCCTGGCCGTCCGCCAGCAGGATGGGGACCCCCCTGTTCATGCACAGGGGCAGGGCGTCATCCTCGGGGACCACCCCCAGCAGGGGCAGGCCCGCCTTGTCGATGGCGTCGTCAATGGTGGCGTGGAGCTGCCGCAGCAGCTTTTTCCGGACCCGGTTCACCACAAGATGGAGGGTGCCGGCCGGGAAACGGTCCAGCTCCATAACGGTGTGCTGGGCGTCCCGCAGGGAGGAGGCGTCCGCTGTGGTGACCACCACACAGCGGTCCGCGCGGCAGGTGGCCAGCTGGAAGCCGGCGCCCAGCCCTGCCGGTGCATCCAGCAGGCAGAAGTCAAATCGTCTGCGGACCTCCTGCAGCAGGGCGGTCATCTGGGTCTCTGTCACGGGACGGCCCCGAAGCCTGGCCGGGGCGGTGAGAAGGAAGAGGCCCGGGATCTTCGGATGCTCCACAGCGGCCAGGTCCAGGGAACAGCGGCCCTGGGCCACATCGGAAAAATCCATCAGCGTCCGGTCGGAGAGGCCAAGGGCCAGGTCCAGATTTCGCAGACCGATGTCACAGTCCAAACACAGGACCCGGCGTCCGGACAGCGCCAGCGCCGCACCTACCCCCGCTGTGAAGGAGGTCTTTCCCGTGCCGCCTTTTCCGGATACGACGGCAATACATTGGCCAGACTGTTCCATGGCGGCATCCTCCTCTCCGATGTGTTCATAAGAGTATTATAAGGGATTCTTCTTGATTTTTGCAAACATTCTCGGATATTTTTCCGGGGTTTTTTTCACTTTTTCCACCAGGATCAGCCGGTGACGCACCTCCGTGCCGGGAATTTCGTAGTCCCGCACCCCGGATACGGCGCCGCCCAACGTCTCGATGGCGTGCTTGGCGGCTTCCAGCTCCTGATCGGAATCCACGGATTTCATGGCCAGGAACTTCCCGCCGGGCCGCACCAGCGGCAGGCACAGCTCGCACAGCACCGGCAGGGCCGCCACCGCCCGGGAGACCGCCAGATCAAAGGACTCCCGGTGCTCCGCTGCGAATTCCTCCGCCCGGCCATGGACGCAGGCCACGTCCGTCAGCTCCAGCTCCTGGCAAACCCGGTTCAGAAACTGGATGCGTTTTCCCAGGGAGTCCAGCAGCGTCAGGCGGATGGTGGGCTCCAGGATCCGCAGGGGCAGGCCGGGAAACCCGGCGCCGGTGCCCACGTCCACCACGGATTTGTTCCGAAAATCCTCCAGGGTCAGCAGAGCGGCGCTGTCCAGAAAGTGGAGGGAGGCAATTTCCTCCGGGTCTGTGATGGCGGTGAGATTCATCACCTTGTTGGTCTCCACCAGCAGCTCCCCATACCGGAGCAGGGAGGGGCCCCCCTCTGCGGGAAGACCCAGGGCGGTGAGGCCCGCTTGCAGGCGCTGTTCCATTTACGTCCTCTCCTTCAGCAGGTCCCGGATCTCCGTCAGCAGCTGCTCCTCCCTGGAGGGCTGGGGCGGCGGGGGAGGGGCTGCCTCCTTCTTCCGGTGGAAGCGGTTGATGGCCTTGATGAGGCAGAACACCGCAAAGGCGATGATGAGAAAGTCCAGGATCGTGGACAGGAAGGTGCCGTAGTGGATGGTGACAGCGGCGGCCAGCTCCGCGCCGGTGCTGTCATAGACCGCCTCCCTCAGGACCCACTGCCACTGGGAGAAATCCGTCCCGCCGGTGAGCAGGGAGAGCAGAGGCATCAGGATGTCGTTGACCAGGGATGTGGAGATCTTGCCGAAGGCGCCGCCGATGATGACGCCAACCGCCATATCCAGCACATTGCCTCTGGCGATGAACTGGCGGAATTCAGCCAGGAAGCCGGTGGTCTTTTTGGTAAGTTCAGTCATGTGTTCTCCTATGTGAAATCTGTGAAATCGATGGACACCTGTTCCCTTGCGGCTGAAACCATTGGCGCGCAAGGACTACAGTGGGTTGACCCGAATGGAGCCGCTGGAGCGGCATAAAATGACCTCCGGCTGGGCCGCGCGGTACTCCAGCGGCTGGAAACGGGTTCAACGATTTGTATTATAATGGAAATAAATTACAAAACGTACTTATTTCTTCGGGACCAGCAGCTCTTTGCCGCCCATATAGGGCCGCAGCACCTCCGGGATCTTCACCGTGCCGTCGGCCTGGAGGTTGTTCTCCAGGAAGGCGATCAGCATCCGGGGCGGGGCCACGCAGGTGTTGTTCAGAGTGTGGCACAGCTGCATCTTGCCGTTTTCGTCCTTGTAGCGGATCCGCAGCCGCCGGGCCTGGGCGTCGCCCAGGTTGGAGCAGGAGCAGACCTCAAAGAACTTCTGCTGGCGGGGAGACCATGCCTCGATGTCGCAGGACTTCACCTTCAGGTCCGCCAGGTCGCCGGAGCAGCACTCCAGCTGCCGCACGGGGATGTCCATGGACCGGAACAGCTCCACGGACATCTGCCACAGCTTCTCATACCAGTCCTTGGACTCCTCGGGCTTGCAGACTACGATCATCTCCTGCTTCTCAAACTGGTGGATGCGGTAGATGCCCCGCTCCTCGATGCCGTGGGCGCCCTTCTCCTTGCGGAAGCAGGGGGAGTAGGAGGTGAGGGTCTGGGGCAGGCTCTCGGCAGGCAGGATCTGGTCGATGAACCGGCCGATCATGGAGTGCTCGCTGGTGCCGATGAGGTACAGGTCCTCGCCCTCGATCTTGTACATCATGCCGTCCATGTCGGTCTGAGACATGACGCCCTCCACCACGTTGCCGTGGATCATGAAGGGGGGGATGCAGTAGGTGAAGCCCTTGTCGATCATGAAGTCCCGGCCATAGGCCAGCACCGCCTCATGGAGCCGGGCGATGTCCCCCAGCAGATAGTAGAATCCGCTGCCGGAGACCCGGCCGGCGGCGTCCAGGTCAATGCCGCCAAAGGACTCCATGATATCCACATGGTAGGGGATGGGGAAGTCGGGAACCTTGCACTCGCCGAACCGCTGGACCTCCACATTTTCGCTGTCATCCTTGCCGATGGGCACGGAGGGGTCGATCATCTGAGGGATCAGCAGCATATCGTGGTGGAGTTTTTCCTCCAGCTCCGTCTCCTGCTGTTCCAGCTCCGCCAGGCGGTCCGCCTGTTCCTTTACCTGCTGCTTGACGGCCTCGGCCTCCTGCAGCTTGCTGGGGTCCTTCTTGGCCAGGCCCATCAGCATCCCGATCTGCTTGCTCAGCTGATTCCGGTTGGAGCGGAGCTGGTCCGCCTCGGCAATGGCTGCCCGGCGCTTGGCATCCAGCTCCAGGACCTCGTCCACCAGGGGCAGTTTGGCGTCTTGGAATTTCTTTTTGATATTCTCTCGTACTGCTTCGGGATTTTCCCGGATAAATTTGATATCCAGCATGATTGCTCTCTCCTCAAAACAAAATTGGTTGTTTCACGTGAAACAGTTCTCAGGGCTGCTCCGCCGTGCGGGCCTCCACCGCCGTTTTCAGCTGTTCATACCGCTGGGACGGCGGCGTGACGTCATTCTCCGCAGTCTGGGGGAGGTCCTCCTGATAGCCGGCCGCCTCAAAGGACTGGATGGTATTTTGGCAGGCCTCCAGGTCGCCTGTGGCATACTGCTGCTGAAGGGTATACAGTGCCAGCAGAGCTTCATTTTCCCGCTGAGCCGCTTCCAAGGCCTGCTGATCCTCCTCAGCGGCGGATTCCAACTCCGCAATGGTGTCCTCCGCGTCCTTCAGCTGGCTTTGCAGCTCCACCAGGGCGTCCTGGGTGGCCTGGACCTCCTGCATGGCGGAGACGGAGTTCTGGAGTTCTCCCAGCACCTCGGAATTGCTCCGCTGGTGCATCAGGAACGACAGGGCCATCAGCAGAAAGGCCACGATGAACAGGATCATGATATAGATGACAACGGGCTTTTTCCCGGTGGAGGGCGTGTCCTCCGGAGCGGGTGCGGGCGTTTCCGCGTCGCCGCTGCGCTTTTCAAATTTCATGGGATGTGTCCTTTCAGGTTTCGGTTTCCCGCTTGGCGGCCTGGAGCGTGGCCAGGGCCTCCAGCAGATCGTTGAGATCGTCCAGATCGTAGTATTCCAGCTCAATGCGGCCCTTTTTACGGCCGGTGACGATGCGCACGCCCCGGCCCAGCTTGGAGCTCAGCTCCTTTTGGGCCTCTGCCGCATAGTCCACACCGGCGGGGGCGGCGGGCTTGTCCTTTTTTTCGGCGGACAGGCGCTTGGCCAGGGCCTCGGTCTGGCGGACGGAGAGTCCGCCGGAGATCACGGCCTCGGCCGCCTTCTCCTGAAAGGCGGGGGAGAGGGGCAGCAGCGCCCGAGCGTGGCCAGCGGAGAGCTTGTTTTCCTCCACCAGCTTCGCCACCGGGGGCGTCAGGTTCAGCAGCCGCAGGGCATTGGCCACAGCGCTTCGGGACTTGCCCACACGCTGGGCGGCCTCCTCCTGGGTCATGTGGTGCTGTTCCATCAGGGCCTGAAAGCCTGCGGCTTCCTCCATGGGGTTCAAATCCTCCCGCTGGAGGTTCTCGATCATGGCCAACTCCGCGGCCTTGCGGTCGTCCGCCTCCATGACGATGACAGGCACCTCCTGCAATCCTGCCATCCGGGCGGCCCGCCAACGGCGCTCACCGGCAATGATCTGATAGTAGCCGGAGGCCAGCTTTCGGACTGTCAGGGGTTGGATGATGCCATGCTGCCGGATGGAGTCTGACAGCTCCGCAAGCGCCGCCTCATCGAAGTGCTTGCGGGGCTGGGAAGAACAGCTCTCCACCTGGGAGATGGGGAGGTACAGGCTGCCGGCGGTCTCCGCCTTCAATACATCGTCGCCCAGCAGGGCGCCGAGACCCCGGCCGAGGCCGGAGGGTTTCTTGGATGCCATGGGAACGCTCCTTTCCAGAGATTCAGGCACTTTGCTTTTTCAGAAATTCCGCCGCGAAAGCGGTATAGGCCTCCGCGCCCCGGGAGGTGCGGTCATAGGCGGTGATGGGCTTGCCGTGGCTGGGTGCCTCGCTGAGACGCACATTCCGGGGGATCACGGTGGCGTAGACCTTGCCGGGGAAGTAGTGCTTGACCTCCTCCGCCACCTGAAGGGCCAGATTGGTGCGGCCATCAAACATGGTCAGCAGGACGCCGTCTAGTTCCAGCCGGGGATTCAGGGACCGACGGACGATCCGCACTGTGTTCATCAGGTCGCTGAGTCCCTCCAGGGCGTAGTATTCCCCCTGGACCGGCACCAGAATGGCGTCTGCCGCGCAGAGAGCATTGAGAGTCAGCAGCTCCAGGGAGGGCGGGCAGTCGATAAAAAGAAAGTCATACCGGTCCTTAATCCGGTCCAGGGCGTCCTTCAGCAGGAATTCCCGGCGTTCCATGCCAATCAGCTCAATGCCCGCGCCGGCCAGCGCCTTGTTGGAGGGCAGCACATCGCCGTACCTGGTGTGGACCAGGGCATCCTCCACCGGAACCTCGCCGATCAGAGCATCATAGATCCCTTTGGAGACGGTCTTATCCACCCCCATGCCGGAGGTGGAGTTTGCCTGGGGATCAAAGTCGCACAGAAGGATCCGCTGGCCAGCCTCTGTCAGGGCCGCGGCCAAATTCACACAGGTGGTGGTCTTTCCCACACCGCCTTTTTGATTTACGATCGCAATGGTTTTTGCCACGGGGCACCTACTTTCTGAATGTACCATTGAAACAAGAATGCTTACAGACACCTATTATAACAAGGGCCCGCGGCAGTTGCAAGGAGAAAAGCGGAAAAGAATCCAGAGGAAGTAAATTTTGTTTCACGTGAAACAGCAAAAAGAGAAGTCCTGGATGTTTCACGTGAAACATCCAGGACTGTTATCGCAAAAGACGGCAGCCCCAGGGCGGCAGTTCCAGCCGCAGCACACCGTCGGAGACGGAAAGCGCCTCGCCGGAGAGCAGATCCGTTGGAGAGGGAAGCTCCCATGACAGCGTTACCGTCTGAGGATCGCCGGAGGCGTTCACCGCTGTTACCAGCCGCTCACCATCCACCTCCCGGGCAAAGATCAGCAGGGGACCGGCGGTATAGAGCCAGGAGAGCGTCCCGGACTGGAGAGCCGGGTAGGCGTTTCGCAGAGCGCCCAGTCGGGAAAACCACGTCACCAGGCCGGTATTTTCCCGGCCCCAGGGATAAGTGCCCCGATTCAGGGGGTCCTCGAAGCCCTCCATCCCGGCCTCGTCCCCGTAATAGATCATGGGGGAGCCGGGAAAGGTAAAGAGCACCAGGGACGCCAGCCGCAGCCTGGCCAGCGCTTCCGCCCGCTCATAGGGAAGGAGGCGGTAGGCTGCCCGCTCGGCCTTATCCGCGGGTATCTCGCGGGCACCGAGAAGCGTCAGGATGCGGGGCGTGTCGTGGGTGCCCAGGAAGTTCATGGCCGAATAGAAGGCGGCCGGGGGGTAGTTCTCCCGCAGGGTCTCCATGGACTCCCGGAAATCGTTTGCGTCCCCGCCCTGAAGATAGGCCAGCAGCGCCGTGCGGAAGGGGTAGTTCATCAGGCCGTGGGTCTCGCTGCCCAGCAGATACCGCCGCCGCTGGGAGTAGGCGATTTTGTTGGAGCCGTCCTCCCACACCTCGCCGATGAGGATGCTGTCGGGCTTCGTCTCCTCCATGGCGGAGCGGATCTTCTCCAAAAACCAGTCCGGCAGCTCGTCCGCCACGTCCAGCCGCCAGCCGTCCGCTCCGGCCCGCAGCCACCGGCGGATGATGGCGTCCTGCCCGTCGATGATGAAATCCACATAGGAGGGATCGGACTCCTCCACCGCCGGCAGGGTGTGGATGCCCCACCAGGAGTCATAGGAATCCGGCCAGTGATGGAACCGGTACCAGCTGTACCAGGGGGAATCCTGACTCTGGGCGGCGCCCAGAGCGGGATACCAGCCGTCGGCGTTGAAGTAGACGCTCTGGGAGCCGGTGTGGTTGAACACCCCGTCCAGGATCACCCGCATCCCCCGCCGGTGGGCCTCCTGGCAGAGGGTGCGGAAATCCTCCTCCATGCCCAGCATGGGGTCAATGCGGGTGTAATCCGCTGTGTTGTAGCGGTGGTTGGAGGCGGACTCGAAAATGGGGCAGAGATAGAGGGTGGCGACGCCCAGGGCCTTCAAATCGTCCAGCTTCGACGTGATCCCCGCCAGGGAGCCGCCGAAGAAGTCCCGGTTGCGGATCTCACCGTCCGGGTCCGGCTGCCACACCGGTGTGTCGTCCCAGTCCCGGTGGACCCAGCGCTGCCCCACCAGACCGGAGGGATCCGGAAGGGCCAGGCGGCAGAATCGATCTGGGAAAATTTGGTAAGTCACGCCGGTACCGAACCAACCGGGCGTGTGGTTTTCCCAATAGACTGTCAGCTGCCAGGCGTCCGCCTGTCCGTCGCTGCGGTAGCCGGTCCGGTCCAGCACACAGCCAGAGCCGTCCTCCCGCCAGAAGCGGAAGTGGTACCACAGCAGATCCGCCTCCTCCGGCGCGGTCAGCGTGCCGGAAAAGCAGACCCGCTCGCCGGCAGGGCCCTCCAGCGTCAGCTCCTGCTCCTGCCGGACGTCCGCAAACTCGCGGAACACCACCAGAGCACAGTGGGTAAATCCCTCGGAGGCCAGAGGGCGGCAGCGAAGGGTGACCGCCGTGCCGCAGGGTACGGCGCCGAAGGGCTCCTTGCAGAGGTCACAGCGGGGGTCAAAAACAAAGGGTTCACTCATGGGGGCGGATCTCCTTAGGGAAGCAGTTGGTTTTCGCCGGTGACGGCATTGCCGCTGTCGTCGGCGGCGAAATAGGAATTGAGGATCTCCACGCCGGTGGAGGCCAGATTGGAACCCCAGGTGGCGTGCTCGATGACGATGGCCACGGCGATCTCCGGGTCATCATAGGGGGCGAAGCACACAAAGACGCCGTTATCCGTCTGATCGCCGCCCAGCTGAGAGGTACCGGTCTTGGCGCCGGCGGTGACCACGCAGCTGCGGAAGGCGTTGTAGACAGAGCCGCCGGGCTGGGTGTAGCCCAGCATTCCTTCCTTCACCGCCTCCAGGGTGGAGTCGGAGATGGAGACGGTACCAAGGGTGTCGGCCTCGCCCACCGTCAGGACCTCCGCGTTGTCATAGGACTTGATGGCCTTGAGCAGATGGGGCTGCAGCAGCTCCCCGCCGGAGACCAGGGTGGCGATATAGTTGGCGATCTGCAGGGGGGTATAGGCCTGGTTGCCCTGGCCGAAGGCCGCCCAGGGGGCACGGTCCTGGCCCTCCGGGTTCTCCGGCAGGATGCCGGCGGCATCGCCGATCTCGATGCCGGTGGAATCACCCAGCCCGAAGGCATGGAGATACTCCAGGTAGGTGTCCATCCCCAGGCGGTAGCCCATCTCCGCGAAGAAGTAGTTGCAGGAGCGGGTAATGGCCTGGGTCACATTGATCAGGCCGTGGTTGCCCCCGGCACAATTGATGCCGCTGCCAGTGGGATCGTTGGGATAAGACCAGTGGGAGGGGGAGCGGAGACGCTCTGTGGCGGTGATGATCTCCTCCTCCAGCGCCGCCACGGCGGTCAGGGGCTTGATGGTGGAGCCGGGGACGTAAAGGCCCTGCGTGGCCCGGTTGTTAAAGGGGCGGCTGGGATCCGACTCCAGCGCGGCGTAAACGCTGGCGGACTGCCGGAACGTGGCCAGATCGTAGGTGGGGTAGGAGGCGATGGCCAGGACCTCCCGAGTGTCCACATCCAGCACCACCGCGGCGCCGCCCCGGCTCTCATCCCCATCCTCCGCGTTCATCTGGGTGATGGTGGCGGCCAGGGCATCCTCAGTGGCCTGCTGCAGATCCAGGTCGATGGTCAGCTCCACCGTGTTTCCGGGGACCGGCTCGGTGGAGTAATATTCACCGGTGATCTTACCCTCCTCGTTGGTGGACACCACCCGGACGCCGTCGGTGCCCCGGAGGTACTCCTCGAAGGCGGCTTCCACGCCGCTGCGGCCGATTTTGTCATTCATGGCATAGCCTTCGTAATACAGGGTATTCCAGTAGTCGTCCTCGGCGGTGATGTCGCCCAGATACCCCAGGATATGCGCCGCATAGGTCGTCTCGTACTCCCGGACGGAGGACGGTGTGATCTTGGCCCCGGCGTAGTCCCCGTCGTTCAGCAGGGAGATCAGCTCCGTGTCGATGTCCTCCGCCAGCACATAGGCGTCCGTGCTCACAAGGTTGCGGCTGCGGATCTCATACTGGATGCCCAGCACCAGCCGGGCTTCCGCCACGGAGAAGGAGGCGGGCACGTTCAAGTCCTCCCGCATCAGGGCGATCAGCCGGGTGGGGGAGAGGCCGGCCCCCTCCAGCAGGGCGGCCGTCAGTTGGGAGGCGGTCAGCTCGTCCAAAAGCCGGCTGGCCTTTTGGGCATCCGTCAGCTCCTCGTCCGCCAGAATGTCATCGGCGGGATTTTCCACATCGCCGTCCTCGTCCGTGGTCTCCAGCAGAGCGGGGTGCTCCAGCAGATAGGCCCCCAGGGCCTCCGCCGCGCCGTCCAGATCCTTCAGGTAGGTGAGGAAGCGGCGGCTGGATGTGCTGTCCAGGGAGTCCAGGGTATAGGCAAAGGGGGTGGAGCGGGTGATGGGCAGGGCGTCCACCCAGTTGATGCCCCGCTCCTGACACAGCTCCAGCAGCCGCAGGATGGCCTCGTTGGCGTCCTCGCCCTCGTCCAGAAGAGAGGCGTCAAAGGTCAGATTATAGGAAGAGCGGCTGGACACCATCAGCTTCCCGTTGCGGTCGGTGATGTTGCCACGGGCGGCCTCCACCGCCTCTGACCGGGCGATGGTGCGGATGGAGCTGGCGTAGTATTCGTCATAGTGGTTCACCTGGGTGTTGAACAGTACGCCCAGATAGACCGCCATCACCGCGAAGAACAGCGCCGCCAAAACATACAGGCGGAGATGGCGGGCATCCTTGTGGTCCATAAATTCCTCCCCTCAGTCGTCCAGATGGGTCCGGCGGAACACGGCGGAAAACAGCAGCACCACCGGGATGATCAGCAGAATGGAAACGCAGACCTCCTGCAAAAACAGCTGCGCCCCCGCGGCCCAGGCCGTTTTGCCCCGGGCCCAGAGGAGCACACAGTGAAAGAGGCCCGTAAAGAAAAAGGCCAGCACGGAGGTGACGGCGGCGCAGAGAAAGCCCGCCGGCAGCAGGCTCTGGGAGATCAGGCCCGCGCACAGCCCCACCGCCGGAAAGACCAGGGTGTAAAAGCAGGGGATGGAGGCCGGCAGCAGCAGATCACACAGCACCCCCAGCACCAGGCCGTAAATGGAGCCCGGCAGCGGGCCTTCGTACATTCCCAGGACAGCCGCCAGGATGGGAAACACAAAGGGGATGACGCCCCAGAGGGTGATCCGCTGGAACACGGCCCCCTGGAGCAGGAAAAACACTGCGGTGGCCCCGGCGTACAGGGCCCATTTGAAAATGGTCTCATTGCGGGCCAGCAAGACCGGCACCTCCTCTTTGGAGAAATTCCGAGCAGCGCATCCGCTCAGGTCTGGATGTCAAAGGACTTGATGACAAAGACCTCCACCAGGCTGCCAAAGTCCACCGACGGCGCCAGGACCGCATAGGAGGCGGCACCGGAGTCGCTCAGCTGCACCTCTTCCACCGTGCCGATGGAGAGGCCGGAGGGATAGTAGCCCCCCAGGCCGGAGGTGACCACCAGGTCGCCCCCCAGCAGCTGGCAGTCCGCCGGGAGATAGTCCAGCCGCAGGCGGTCCTCCCGCATCAGTGTGAAGTCGCCCACCGCCAGCCCCAGGTCCTTGGTGCGGAACACCTGGGCGCCGATAGAGGTGTCCGTGTCCACCAGGGTGAGGACCGTGCACCAGTTGAGGCCCACCTCGCTGACCACGCCCACCAGGGCATAGGTCTCGTCAATGACGCAGTCGCCGGCCTCCACCCCGTGATCCGTGCCCACGTTCAGCGTCAGGGAGGAGGTCCAGTTGGTGACCGTGCGCTCCGTGACGGAGGCGGACTCCAGCTCCAGCTCATAGTTCTGGGGCCGCAGGTTCAGCAGCTCCCGCAGGCGGGCGTTCTCCTCACTGTCCGTCTGTGCCTGGCGGAGCTGGGCCTGGAGCTGGGCGTTCTCCCGCTTCAGGGCGGCATTCTCCTCCTCCAGGGCGGTGATATCCTGGTAGTAGTTCTGCTTGTCCACAAACCAGTTGGCCACCGCTGTATAGGCGGAGCGGAAGGGAGAGGCGATGACCCCCGCCAGATTGGACAGGGGAGCGGAGGTGTTGGAGAAAAAGGACATGAGGGCCAGCGCCACGGAGACCACCGCCGTGGCAAACAGCACCCAAAGCCCGTGCTCCCGGAAAAATCTCTTCAAAGGAACCCCTCCTGATCGTTGGTCAGCAGAAGAAGCGGACGCCGAACCGCTCCAGCATCCGGCTCAGCCGCAGGACCGGCAGTCCCATCACGTTGAAAAAGTCGCCGTCCAGCCGCTCCACCAGCAGCGCCCCCAGGCCCTGGACGCCGTAGGCGCCGGCCTTGTCCATGGGCTCGCCGGTGCGGATGTACCCCCGGAGCTCCGACTCTGTGGCGGGGCGGAAGTAGACGTCGGTGGCCTCGCTCTCCGTCAGGATCTCGTTGCCCCGGCGGACGGTGACGCTGGTGCACACCGTGTGGCGGCGGCCCTGAAGGGCCGTCAGCATCCGCAGCGCGTCCGTCTCGTCGACGGGCTTGCCCAGGCGCGCATCGTCCAGAAACACCATGGTGTCGGCGGTGATGACGATCTCCTCCGGCGTGCAGAGGGCGGCAGCCGCGTCGGACTTCTCCCGGGAGATGTACTCCACCGTCTCCCGGGGAGAGAGTCCGGCGGGATAGGATTCCTCCGTCTGGGGCACCCGGACATCGAAGTCCGTGATGCCGATGCGCTGCAGCAGCTCCTGCCGCCGGGGGGAGCCGGAGGCCAAAACGATCTTTGCCATCTCCGCCCTCACTTTCCCGTGGAGCCGAAGCCGCCCCGGTCGGGGCCGTCCAGATGCTCCACCTTGGTGAAGGTCAGCTGGGGCTGGTTTTTCACGATGCGGAACTGGCAGATGCGGGCGTTCTTCTCGATGGTCACGTCCCGGGTGGCGTAGGCGGGCATCCGCCACTGGTCCCCGTCGCCCCGGTAGGTGTAGTCCACCACGCCCATGGAGTTGGTCTGCAAAATGCCGTAATTCTTGAACGTGGAGCTGCGGGGGACGATGTGGGCCTCGTAGCCCTCCGGCAGGGCGATGGCGACCCCCAGGGGGATCAGCCGAAACTCCCCGGCCTTCATGGTGACCGTCTCCGCCGCGTGGAGGTCGATCCAGTCGGATTTGCCCGCCACATAGCACAGCTCGTCGATGTCGTCTGTGAAATATTTTACCTTGATTTCTTCCATGTCAAACTCCAGAGATCAATACGATTTGTATAATATAAAATGTAATTTACGAATTGTAAAAGGGAATGAGGGGGATATGGGAGGGGGCCGTCCCAGGGGACGGGGGAAACAGCCATGATGATGGCTGGGCAGATGCGCCCCCCATGTTCTTTTTGAGACATCAAAAAGAACATGCGCCGCGCCCGGTGGAAAAGAAAAAATGTTGAGCGCAAACTTGCACGTTCGTGCAAGTTTGCTTAAATACGAGGGTCGGCGTGAGATGGTGCCTGCGGGTTTGCGATGACCTTCCACCGGGCGCGGCGGAGTGCGGTACAGACTTGACGGCGGATCCCCGCGGCGCGGGTGCAGCAATCATCGGGGTGCAAGAACGCATTTGACCAGTTCCTCTTTCCGCGCGTTCCGCTTCGCTACGCGCTCCACCGGTTGTCGTGGGGACCTGTACCGACGGGCCGATGAGGGCATCGGCCCCTACGGGGATGCCGAAAGCCTTAACCATTCCGTAGGGGCGGATGCTTTCATCCGCCCGTTGCAGAGACCGCCATCCGCTGCCAGGGTAGCGGCAGCGAAAGGAGACGCAGAGGCAATGCGACGATTACCCCGATGCCCACTGCACTATCCGCCACGGGACGGCAGTTACAGGAATCGCAGAAGATGATAGCGTGCCCGTAGGCCAGCTCAAATCGGCGCTTGCACTGATACGCCGACCCCCGTCGCGCGCGGAGGGCTACTGCACCGGAGCGCGCCTAAGCGATTTTTTCTCTTCCACCGGGCGCGGCGCATTCTCTTTTTGTCAAGAACAAAAAGAGAATGGGGGGCGCATCCCCCGTGGAAACGGCCCCCTGCGGGAGCAGAATCCCCCGGGCGGTTGATAACCGCCTTCAATACCCCGCCGGCATTCGCCGGCCTTGCTCACTCCACCCCTCGCTCGTAGAGGCCTCGGGTAAAATCCCCACCGGCGGGCGCGCCGTCCAGATAATCCCGCACGATGCGGACGCATTCCTCCGGCGTCTCCGTGGTAAAGCGAAGCCGGGCATAGGACAGGCCCAGCCTCCGGTAGTCCGGCCGGTCCGCCAGATACAGCGGCTTGCTGTTCTGGACCTCCGTCCGGTGGCCGTAGGCCGGCAGCAGGGGGAAGGCGGCGCCGGTACGGTCTCTCAAAACATTGCTCTGGCCGCGGCAGGGGCCGTCCTTCGGAACGCAGGTGCCCTGCCGGTCCAGGCGGCAGCCGGTCTCGTTCTGCACCAGGCAGTTCTCCGTGATCATCAGGGGCAGACGGCCGTAGACGATGGCCTCCGTCGGCAGGACCTTTTTCAGGTCCCGGATCTGGGCGAACCGCAGCTCAAAGGACACGCAGGCACTTTCCAGCCCCTTGTCTTTCAGATAGGCCAGGGACCGGGAGTTGAACACGTTCAGACCGTAGTCGCCGTAGAGGCGGAAGCCCATCCCCCGCACCAGGGGCAGATGGCCCAGGTTCCCGATCAGCACGCCGGTGAAGCCCAGGGCCCGGGCCTTCTCCAGCCAGGCACGGAGCTCCGGCTCGTCCCGGTCCCGCCATACCCGGGGCAGGACAGCGCACCATGCCGGGCCCTCTCCCGGAAGAGCCTCCATCCGGGAGACCTCCTCCAGCGGGATATCCACCCGGGCGGGACGTCTCAAGTCCAGCAGGGCGGGGGAGAGCTGCTCCAGCCGGGCCACGGACAGGGTGAGCTGGGGCACCTCCGCGGAACAGTCGATATCCGGCAGAGGCGGCGCGGGCAGCTCCCGGCGCTTGGGCGGCGCGATGCGGGCGGCGGTGAGGGCCGCCAGGGCATCCCGCCGCAGGGCGTTGATGGCGCTGGCAGGGAGGGACAGCCCCTCATCCACCAGCGTGACCACAGTGTCGCAGCGATAGGCGGTGCCGCCGGTCTTGCGGAGGCGGGCCTCCAGTTCCAGACCGTCCAGGGCCCGGGTCCGGGCGGCCTCCGGCACCGGGCCGGTGACCGTCACCGTGTGGCCGTCCCGGTCCGACGCCGTCAAGGTGCAGGGCGCCCCTGCCGTGACGGAGCAGGAGAGGTCCACCGGTACCGTCCGCAGGCTGTCCTTTTCATAGGCCCGGCGGGCCTCATCGAACAGCTCCTTGGGGTCCGGGGCATTCTCCGGCCGGGTGCCGAACATGGCGGCGCCGTGGCGCCCCTGCCAGTACCAATCGGTGAAGCCGGACCGGGAAAAGGCCTGCTCCAGCTCCGCCAGTTCCTGGCTGGTGGGGGAGCGGCCCTCCTCCAGCAGGCGGGCGTAGATGCGGGTGATGACGGCCACGTACTCCGGCCGCTTCATGCGGCCCTCCAGCTTCACGCAGGCCACGCCCATGTCCGCCATCTCTCCCAGCCGGTCCGCCAGGCAGCTGTCCTTCAGGCTCAGGGGATAGGCGTTCTTGGCGGGGGCGTTGACCCCGTAGGGCAGGCGGCAGGGCTGGGCGCACCGGCCCCGGTTGCCGGAGCGTCCCCCGATGAGGGCGCTCATCTCGCACTGGCCGGAGTAGCACATACACAGGGCCCCGTGGGCAAAGACCTCCACCTCCACGGGGCAGTTCTCGCAGATGGTCCGGGTGTCCTCGGCGGAGCACTCCCGGGCGATGACCACCCGCTCACAGCCGTCGGCGGCGATCTCTTTGGCGCCGCCGGAGGTGAAGAGGCTTATCTGGGTGCTGGCGTGGAGGGGCAGATCCGGCAGGGCACGGCGCAGCAGGTCGAAGAGGCCCCAGTCCTGCACCAGCACCGCGTCCACTCCCAGACGGGCGGCGGCCGCGGCAGTCTCCAGGGCCGCCGGCAGCTCCCGGTCCGTCACCAGGGTGTTCAGGGTCAGAAAGACCCGGACGCCCCGCTCATGGCAGTAGGTCAGTGCGGCGGCGAACTCCTCGTCGGAAAAGTTTTTGGCGCCCCGGCGGGCATTGAAATCCCCCCAGCCCAGATAGACCGCGTCCGCACCGTTCTGGACCGCGGCCCGGAGCGCCTCCGGAGACCCGGCGGGGGCAAGTAGCTCCGGCCTCATCCCCGGTTCTTGTTCTGGGCGTCCAGCTTCTGCTGCAGGCGGAAGACCTCCCGCTTCAGCTCGCTGACCTCGCTCTGGGCCTTGCCGGCCGCGTCCAGGTACTCCTTGATCTGGCTGCGGAGCTGCTCGGCTGCGGCCTGGGCCTTGAACAGCTCGTCCGTGATATTGACGGCAGTGAGAACGGCGGCGTCCGTCCGGCCCACCTTGGAGCTGTCCAGGACCTCCGACATCTTGTCGTTGACGTAGGCTCCCACCCGCTGCATATAGGAAGAGGACTCCTCCGCAATGAATGTGAGCTCCTCCCCGCAGATGTTGATGACCACGCGATTTGCCATAAACACTTCCCCCTCGTCGGTAGATCGATCGGCGGCAGGGCAGATGCCACCCATTATCGTAAATTGTAGTATATCATAGGAAAAATGCCAACGCCACAGAAAAACGGGAGGTTTTGAAAAAATTCACATTTCGGGAAGTGTCTGGAACGTCCTGACGCCAGCCGCAGAGTTTTTCCGCCGGGGCTTGTCCTGCTGTGGAAAATCGTGTAGAATAGGGAGAGTTCAAAACGAGGGGAGGGGCGGAGGATGCCCAGCTGTCTGGTACATACCGGGGACGAGAGCGTCACCCTGTCCGCGGCCACGGTCAAGCGGCTGCTGGACCGGGGCGACGGGGACGCGGCGCTGTTATATCTGGCGCTGCTGCGGCGGCAGGGCACGGTGCCGCCCCGGTCCCTGGCGGGGGAGCTCCGGTGGGACCGGGGCCGCATCGAGGCGGCAGAGGCCGTCCTGCGGGAGCTGGGCCTGGTGGCCCCGGCGGAGACGCCGCCCGCCCCGGCGGAGGAGCATCCCACCTATCAGCAGGCTGACGTGACGGAGCGGCTGGAGGGCAGCCGGGAGTTCCGGGAGCTCATCCGGCAGGTGGAGGCCAAGCTGGGCAAACGGCTCACCACCCCGGACGTGGGGGTCCTGCTGGGCCTGACGGACTATCTGGGCCTGCCGGCGGACGTGGTGTATCTGCTGGTCTGCCACTGTGTGGAGCGGGTGCGGCACCGGTTCGGCGAGGGCCGCCGCCCCGGCATGAAGCAGATCGAGAAGGAGGGCTACACCTGGGCCCGCATGGGGATCGAAACCCAGGAGGCGGCCGCCGCCTACCTCCGGACCTATGCCCAGCGCCAGGGGGCCGTGCCCCAGTATATGCGGGCCCTGCAGCTGGGGGAGCGGGCCCCGGCGCCGTCAGAGGAGAAGTACATCCTCTCCTGGCAGGAGATGGGATTCGGGCCGGAGGCGGTGTCCCTGGCCTGCGACAAGACCATTCTGAAATGCCACGAGCTGAAGTGGGCCTACTGCAACGGCATCTTGAAGAAGTGGCATGAGGCGGGCCTCCACACGGTGGAAGAGATCGAGGCCAAGGACCGCCCGGCCGCCCGCAGGGCGGACGCGCAGCCCCCCAGGGATGCCGACCAGGAGATGCGCAGATATATGCAGGACCTGCATCGAAACAGGAGGTGATGGGCAGTGGCATATGACGGCAAGGTGATGCGCCTGGCCCTCCAGCGGTTCGAGGAGGACCGCCAGCGGCGGCAGGACCAGTACCAGGAGCGGCGGGATCGGATCTTCGCCCGCCAGCCCCGGCTGCGGGAGATCGACGCCCAGCTTCGCTCCACCATGAGCCGCATCATCACCAGCGCTCTCCGCCACGGCACGGACCCCCGGTCCGCGGTGGCGGTGCTGCGGGATGAGAACCTGAGCCTCCAGGCGGAGAAGCGGGAGCTGCTGCGGAAAATGGGCCTGCCGGAGGACGCCCTGGAGGAGACGCCGGCCTGCCCCCTCTGCGGGGACACCGGCTACCGCAACGGCCAGGTGTGCCGGTGCCTGCGGACCTACTACGCCCGGGAGCAGCAGAAGGAGCTGTCCCGGATGCTGGACCTGGGCAGCCAGAGCTTTGACACCTTCTCCACAGACTGGTATCCGGACCGGTATGACCCAGCTGTCGGCGTCACCGTCCGGGAGCATATGGAGACGGTCTACGACATCTGCGGGGACTTTGCCCACCAGTTCGGGAAGCGCCCGGCAAACCTCCTGCTCTTCGGCGCGCCGGGGCTGGGCAAGACCCACCTGTCCGCTGCCATCGCCCGGGAGGTCAGCGAAAAGGGATTCTCCGTGGTCTATGACACCGCCGGCCACATCTTCGCCCAGTTCGAGCAGCAGAAGTTCGGCCGGGAAGAGGAGGCGGACGGCCACGTGGACCGGGTGCTGAACTGCGACCTGCTGATTTTGGACGACCTGGGGTCCGAGATGACCACGGCCTTTGTCCAGAGCGCCCTGTACCAGATCATCAACACCCGCCTGATGGAGCGGCGGTCCACCATCATCAGCACGAACCTGCTGCCGGGGGAGCTGGCCCGGCGGTACACGCCCCAGATCGCCTCCCGGGTCGAGGGGGAATACACCCTGCTGCCCTTTGTGGGGGAGGACATCCGCAAGCTGAAAAAGGAGCGGGGCCAAGGAAACTGAATATTTGATCGTGAAAAAGGTCCCGGCCAATGGCCGGGACCTTTTGCGTATATTTGGATCCTTTAGAACTGGGGCAGGGTGCGCACCACGGCGGCGCAGCGGGCGCAGAGGGTGGGATGGTCCGCGTCGGCGCCCACGGTGGGGCTGTGCATCCAGCACCGGGCGCACTTTTCGCCCTTGGCCTCGCTGACCTCCACGGTGAGGCCGGGGAAGCTGGTGCCCTTGCCCACGGTGGAGGCGGTGTCCGGCGACCCATTGGACACCTGGCAGTCGGAGACGATGAAGAGCTCCGCCAGGTTCAGGCCCATGACCTGGACCAGCGCGGCGGAAGCCGCATCGTCCCCGGCGTGGAGGGCCACATGAGCCTCCAGGGCCTTGCCGATCTTCTTCTCAGCACGGGCGGCCTCCAGCACGGCGTTCACGTCGTCCCGCAGCTTCTCCACGGTGGACCACTTCTCCATGGCCTTGTCGTCCAGGGCGTAGTCGGTGAAGGGCTGGTTCATATCGTTGAACACCACGTTCCGGGCGTCGTCGCTGGAGCGGTGGGGCATGGAGAGCCAGATCTCGTCGCTGGTGAAGGCCAGGATGGGGGCCATGATCTTGGTCATGGTGTCCAGGATCAGGAACAGGGCGGTCTGGGCGCTGCGGCGCTTGGCACCGTCCTTCTCCTCGCAGTACAGCCGGTCCTTGATGATGTCCAGATAGAAGTTGGACATATCCACCACGCAGAAGTCGTTCACCGCATGGGTGACCACCAGGAACTCATAGTCGTCATAGGCCTTGGCGCACTTTTCCATCAGGGCGTTCAGCCGGGTGACGGCCCAGCGGTCCAGCTCCTCCATCTCCGCCGGCGGCGTCAGGTGGTCGGCGTCAAAGCCGTCTAGGTTGCCCAGGCAGTACCGGGCGGTGTTGCGGAATTTCAGATAGTTCTGGGACAGCTGCTTGAAGATCTCGTGGGAGCAGCGGACGTCGGCGTGGTAGTCGGCGCTGGCGGCCCACAGGCGCAGCAGGTCCGCACCGTACTGGTCAATGATCTCCGCCGGGTCCATGCCGTTGCCCAAGGACTTGTGCATGGCCTTGCCCTCGCCGTCCACGGTCCAGCCGTGGGTGACGCACTCCTTGAAGGGCGCGCCCTTGCCGAAGGCGCCCACGGCGGTCAGCAGGGCGGACTGGAACCAGCCGCGATACTGGTCCAGGCCCTCCAGGTACATGGTGGCGGGCCAGAAGCCCTGGTCCTTCTTCATGGCGGAGAAGTGGGTGGAGCCGGAGTCGAACCAGCCGTCCAGGGTGTCGGTCTCCTTGGTGAAGCCGGACTTGCTGCCGCAGTGGGGGCAGGCGAAGCCCTCCGGCAGGATCTCCTCCGCCTCCTTGGCGAACCAGGCGTTGGAGCCCTCGGCGGCAAAGAGCTTGGAGATGGCGGCAATGGTCTCATCGGTGCAGATGGGCTTGCCGCAGTCCTTGCAGTAGAACACGGGGATGGGCAGGCCCCACTTCCGCTGGCGGGAGATGCACCAGTCGTTGCGCTCCCGGATCATGGCCTTCATCCGGTCCTTGCCCCAGGCGGGCACCCAGCGCACGTCTTCGCAGGCGGCGCAGGCCTCGTCCTTGAAGGACTCCACGGAGCAGAACCACTGGGGCGTGGCCCGGAAGATGATGGGGCCCTTGCAGCGCCAGCAGTGGGGATAGGAGTGGACGATGTCCTCGCTGGCGAACAGCATCCCGCTCTCCTTCATGTCGTTCAGGATCACGGGGTTGGACTCGTCGGTCTTGAGCCCCGCGTACTTGCCGGCGTAGTCGGTGTGGCGGCCCTGGTCGTCCACGGGCACCACCATCTCGATGCCGTAGCGCTTGCAGGTCTCATAGTCGTCGGCGCCGAAGCCGGGGGCGGTGTGGACGCAGCCGGTGCCGGAGTCCATGGTGACATAGTCCGCCAGCAGCAGGCGGGAGGTCTTGGGCAGGAAGGGGTGGTCCGCCAGCATATTCTCGAAGAAGGCGCCGGGATGGGTCTCCGCCACCTCCCAGGTGTCAAAGCCGCCCAGCTTCATGACCTTCTCCACCAGGGCCTCCGCCATGATATAGGACTCGCCGTTGGGGGCCTTCACCACGGCGTAGGACTCCTCCGGGTGCAGGGCGATGGCCAGGTTGCCGGGCAGGGTCCAGATGGTGGTGGTCCAGATGACGAAGAACAGCTTGTCGTAGCCGGGGAGCTTGCCCAGATCGTCGTGCATGGGGAACTTCACGTACACGGTGGTGCAGGGGTCGTCGTGGTACTCGATCTCCGCCTCCGCCAGGGCGGTCTCATCATGGGGGCACCAGTACACGGGCTTGAAGCCCTTGTAGATATAGCCCTTCTTGTACATCTCCCCAAAGACCTTCACCTCCTCGGCCTCAAAGCCGGGGTTCATGGTGAGATACGGGTGGTCCCAGTCGCCCAGGACGCCCATGCGCATGAAGGCCTCCTTCTGCACGCCCACATAGTGCAGGGCAAAGTCATGGCAGGCGGAGCGGAAGTCCGGAATGCTCATGGCCTTGTGGTTCAGCTTGTTCTGCTTGATGATGGCACTCTCGATGGGCATCCCGTGGTTGTCCCAGCCGGGGATATAGGGGGTGTAGTAGCCCCGCATGGCGTAGGACCGGGTGATGATGTCCTTGAGGGCCTTGTTCATGGCGGTGCCCATGTGGATGCTACCGTTGGAGAAGGGCGGGCCGTCGTGGAGATTGAACAGGGGCTTGCCCTCGTTCTTCTTCAGCATCTCGTGATAGACGTCCTGCTCCTGCCAGCGCTTGAGCATCTCCGGCTCCCGCTTGGGCAGGCCCGCCCGCATGGGGAAGTCGGTCTTCGGCAGATTGATGGTCTTGTTGTAGTCCATATCGCTCCTCCTATTTCATATCTTTTTTGGAATTTTCAATCAGATTGCCCGAAAACGCGACAAGAGCGCATCCCCGGCAGAGCATAGCATGAGGGAATTCAGGAAACGGATCCCGGGTAAACACGCTGGCGGTATCATCGCCGATGGGGCCGATTTCCACTCGATCTGTTGGGCCGCGGAACAACCGGAGTTCCTGTTGTGTCCAGAAGGGGTAATTTCGGGTGTGCAGAGTCCCCTCCTCCATTTCTTTTCCGCAGTTCGGGCATTTCATAAAAAGCACGTCCTCTCGAAAAAAACGCCTTGCCTCTTTCCCAAGAGACAAAGCGCTTGCAAACACTCTGCGGTACCACTCTTCTTGCCGCGCCCTTCCGGGACACGGCCCCTCGCCGCCCGCTGTCACGGGCTGATGCTGTAACGGGCATCAATCGTCCACGCTTACTCGCGTCGTCTTTCAGCAGGAGGCTCCAAGGTGATTTTCGCCGTTCGTCCCTCACCGCCTCGCACCAAACGGCGGCTCTCTTTGCAGGGCCCGGAGGGGTACTCGTCCTTTTCCACGCCGGAATATTTGATTTACCGGACCATCGTATCATATTTTTGCCGTTTGTCAAGGCGGAACGGGGAAAAAAGTCCACAAAAATGTCCGCGGCTCACTGGATGGGCGTCCAGTCCTCCACCAGGTCCCAGCCCAGCCAGCGGCCCTGTTCATCGTAGTTCCGGGCGGTGCGGCTGGCGTCACAGTAGATGGCCAGCACGTCGTAGCAGTAGGCGGGCAGGGAGCCGGCGCTGGTGGAGACCAGGCGGCAGTTGCCCTCGATGCCGTCGAACCGGCAGACGCCCTCGGCGTCCAGGGACCAGGAGAAGGAATCGCCGGTCTCCGGGTCCGAGAAGGTGACGGTGTAGGCGGTCTCTTCGTCCAGCGGCGCGTCGGTGGGGACGATCACCGTCCCGTTCGGGGAGGGGAAGGGGCTGTCCCACAGCTGGGAATGCAGGTCAAAATAAGCGGCCGCCCCGGCGCCGTCCATGGTCCAGCCGTCGGGGGCGGTGATGGACACGTGGGGCAGGGCTGTCCACCCCGCCGTGGGGTCCGGCAGGGAGATGGCATCCTCCAGCGTCGCGGGGACGTAGGCGATGTCCCGCTCCACCTCCAACGCCCCGTCCCGCAGGGTGAGGGCGTGGTACTGCCACAGGCCGGCCTCGCTGTCGTAGCGGCGGAAGATCAGCCGGACGGGGCCGGGGCCCTCCGCCTCTACCGCCTCCAGGAACCCGCCGATGTAAACACCCGTTTGCACCTCGTACACGGTGCCGTCCGCCTCCTGGCAGTAGAAGGACAGGGAGGTGGTCCACTCGGCGATCTCCCAGACCAGCTCTGTGGTGCCGTCCCCGTCCAGGTCCAGGGCCACCGGGTCAAACCAGGCGTGGAGCATCCGCAGCGTCCCGTCCTCGTCGAACCAGTAGTAGTCATGGGAGTAGTAGTCCAGAGCGGTGGAGGACCGCAGCAGAAAGCCGGACTTCCCCATCACGCCGTCAAAGGGGGTGAGGGTGGGGTTGGCCACGAAGGCGGAGGGATTTCCCTCGCCGTTGTAGCACCGGACGAACCGGATCCAGCCCTGGTCCGGGCGCGAAAAAGCGCCATCAATCAGGCCCTCCGCCGTGGCGTAGAGCCTGACGATGGTGTTGTCCTCTAATGTACACTCCGCCAGAATGGTCTCCATCTCCGCCGGATCCACCGGGTCCAGGGTGCCGCCCTCGATCCAGAATGGATTGGTGGCCGCCAGGGTGTCCACCGGCTCCAGGTCCGTCAGGGGAATGATCTGGACCGCCGGGGTCTCCTCATAGTAGATGTTCTCATCGTTCAGGGACTGCGGGGGAGCGGGCTCCGCCGGAGGGCCGGCGGAGGCAAGATGGGGCGCGGCGAAAACGGTCAGGACAGTGGCCAGCAGCAGACAGAGCAGTGCCGGACCGCGCCGGTGTGACATCGGTCAAACGCCTCCTTGGGCGGCAGCTGCCGCCGGAGTGAGGCCGGAAGGCCCCGCGGGATCATTGATAGCGGTATTGCTTGCAGGCGTATTGGTCCACGCAGTTGAGAAACATCTCGTGGCTGCGGAACTCCAGCATCTGGCAGTCCTTCTCCTCATGGAAGGAAACGATACGCCGCTTGGTATCCACCCACATCCGCCAGAGCGTTGCGGCAGCCGGATTTTGTTCCATGGAAAAAGACCTCCCTCTGATATGGCATCAACATGGATCTCTATATTATTAAGACGACGGAGAAGGGCGTTTTGTTTCGCCCGGGTGAAAAAAATTTTTCACCGGATGCCTGTCAGGCGTCCCCCGCCTGATGCTCCATCTCCGCCGCCACATCCGCCCGGAAGGCGTCCCAGGCCTCCGGGTGCTCCACATAGTACAGGGGGCACAGCTTCTCCGTCACGTCGTAGTGGCGGATCACATCGGTCTCCGGGTCCAGGCGGAAGGTCCGGCACAGCCAGGCCGTCAGCTCCACCACCCGCTGGTAGGTGACCGGGGAGAATTCCCCGGTCTCGTCCGGGTGGCACACTTCGATGGCCACCGTGTCCTCATTGCGGATGTTGGAGGCGTAGGCAATCTCCGTCAGGGGGATGCACTGGAGGACCTCGCCCTCAAGCCCCACGACGAAGTGGCTGGAGGCATAGGTCCCCGTCTCCCCGGAGGAGAGGGACTCGAAGTAATTGCGGTTGGCCTGGGCCGTGGTGCCGGGATTGCCCACGTAGTGGATCACCACCCCGTCGATCTTCTCCAGGGGCGTGCCGGGCCGGGACCAGGGATTCACCGTGAGGAAGTCCTCCTGGACATAGTCCGGCACTTCCACATCCTCTCCCGGCAGGCCCCGATTGGCCCACAGCCAGACGGCGGCGCCCGCCAGGGCAAAGACCAGGAGCAGGCACAGCGCCGCGAAGCGGAGGTTCAGATGCCTCCGGCGGGTCCTGACGCGGCTCATGCGGGAGACACCGCCGCAGAACCCGCGGCGCCGAAGACCGCGACGGTCTCTCCGCCAGATGTATCGTACACCGCGTCCTCATAGTCCTGGGTGTAGCTCTCCGCGTACAGCTCATGCCAGGTCACAAGGTCCGCGTCTGTCACCAGGCCCAGGGCCTGAAGGCAGTCCACGGTCTCCGCCATTTCCGGGGAGATGTTGATGGAGATCCAGTCCCGGCCTGAGTCGTCCAGCTCCGCGAAGGAGAGGTCCAGGGAGAGGGCGTAGTCGCCGTTGTTGTCCACGTCAAACCAGTCGTACTCGCCCCAGTGTCCGGCGTCCAGGTCCCGGCCCACCGCCTCCAGGATGGAGGCGGCCTCCCGGCTGCCCAGGTCATAGCCCTCGTTTCGGGCCTCCACATACAGGCTCCCGCCATCCGGCGTCCAGCGGCTGTCGTTCAGATGGAGCCGCCGGGCCTTGACCGTATCGCTGTTGACGAACTGGTCCAGCAGATGGTCATAGGTCCCCGGCTGGGCCAGACGGTCCCGGGTAATGGGCAGATGGTACCACCGGTCCACCCGGGCGCCGCTTTTCAGGACGTAGGTCAGGGACAGGCCGGTGAATGTCGTGTCGGGGTCCTCGTCTTCCGACAGCGTGGAATACTGGAGGGACTCCATCTCCCGGATATAGGCCTCGTCGGCCACCACCGCCTGGTGAAGGGTCCGGACCTGTTCCACCAGGTCCCCGTCCTGCTCCGGCGTCAGGGTGTAGGAGTTGTCGGCGGTCCGGACCTCCAGGGTCTGGAGCTGGCCGGCCTCCGGCACCCGGTCCGCCACGCCCAGCAGGTCGAAGTGCAGCACGCAGCACACCAGAGCGCAGCCTGCCAGCACCACGGCCAGGCCCTTCCAGCTGCCCCGGAACACCTTGAGGGACTTGGCCAGCAGCATGGAGGCGCCGTAGTATCCGATGGTCCCCGCCGCCAGCAGGCAGACCACCATGGGGAGGGTGTCGTAGTAGTTCCCCTGCTGGAAGCCGTACCAGAACAGGGAGTAGAGGAGCTGGCCGCCCAGCAGGGCGCAGAGGCCCGCCACGCCGTACCGGAAGACCGGCCGCAGCCAGCCCACCGCCACCACATCGCCGGCGGTCTCACTGCGGCGCCTGCGGTAGAGGAGCAGGGCCAGGGCCGCCAGTACCAGGCCCACCAGGGCGTAGACGCCCACCAGCCAGAAGTTCTCCAGGTCCACGGAGGTCAGCACGCGGTCCGTGTAAGACGTGCCGTCCGCCAGGGTCTGCTGGACCTCCGTATACTGTCCGTCGGGATGCACGCGGCTGACCAGGTACACGGTGGGGGACAGCCACTCCACCACGCCGGTGTAGCTGGTGGAAAAGCCGAAGATGAACCCCTGGGCGAAAGAGGAGATCAGCCAGTCCAGCAGCACCGCCAGGAAGTGGAGCAGGGCATACAGCGGCGGCATGGCAAAGGCGTTGCCGGTGATGAACGCCACGAAGGTGGCGCTGGAGAAGTAGAAGAAGCTCTCGCCCAGCACCGCCAGCACGGTGACGGCCAGCCCCTTGGCGTCAAAGGCCCCGCCGCACAGAGAGACGATGACGCACAGAGTCCCGGTGACCGCATAGGGGATCAAGGTCATGGAAAAGCCCGAGAGGAAATTGGTGAGGAACAGCCCCTCCCGCCGGATGGGCAGGGTGTGCATCAGCCCCACACTGCGGGCGTTGTAGAGATAGCTCCACACCGCCATGGCGCAGAGGGCGGCGTACACCAGGTCGATCACCGGCACAGCGCTGACCACCTCGTAGTACATCTGGGTGAACTGCGCCGCGGTGAAGGCGGTCCGGCCCCGGTGGACCATGTCCAGCAGCACCGCCAGGGGGAACAGGGCGCCGATGAAGGACGCCAGACCCCACAGGGGCCAGAATCGGGTCAGGTTCTTGCGGAACAGCGTCCCGTTAAAGCACGATGTCTTTGACTGCATAGTCCGCACCTCCCAACTCGTAAATAAAGATCTCCTCCAGGGTCAGGGGCACCGCGTCCACCAGCAGGGGATTGTAACCGGCCAGCAGGTCCGTGGCCTCCTGGGCACTCATCCGCATGATGAGGGTGTGGATGCGGCCGATCCGGCTGGCGTGGAGCACCGGCAGCTCTGCCGGCACCTCCGTCATGCCGTCGGGGAACACCACCTGGAGTTTTACCATGTTGTCCTGCAGCTGGGCCAGGGACCGTTCCAGCAGCACTTTGCCGTGGTCCATGATGCCCACGTGGTCACAGACATCCTCAAGCTCCCGCAGGTTGTGGGAGCTGACCAGCACCGTGGTGCCCCGCTGGGCCACGTCCGCCAGCACCAGGGACCACACCTGCCGCCGCATCACCGGGTCCAGGCCGTCCACAGGCTCGTCCAGGATCAGATAGTCCGGCATACAGCACAGGGCCAGCCAGAAGGCCGCCTGCTTCTGCATCCCCTTGCTGAGGCGGCGGATGGGCCGCTTCTCGTCCAGCTGAAAGACCTCCTTCAGCTTTTCATACCGCTCCATGGAAAAACCGGGATAAAATCCCCGGTAAAGGCGCATCATATCCCGGATGGAGGACTGGAGAAAGTAGTACCAGTCGTCGGGGATGGATGCCATCCGGGCCTTCAGGGCGGCGTTTTCCCACACGTCCTGGCCGCCGATTCGGACTGTGCCCGCGTCCTGGCGGAAGATGCCCGTCAGGTGGCGGATCAGGGTGGACTTGCCGGCGCCGTTGGGGCCCACCAGGCCGTAGACGCTGCCCGCCGGCACCGACAGGGTGGCGCCGTCCAGGGCGGCAAAGCCGTCAAAGCACTTGACCAGGCCATTCACTTCGATCATGACGGGCACACCTCCTTCACAAGATCCAGCAGCTCCTGCTGGCTCGCCCCCAGATACCGCAGCTCCGAGAGCAGCTCCCGCACCTGGGCCAGCAGCTCCGCCCGTCGGGCGGAGTCCGCCGCCGTGTTCCCGGCGGCGAAGCTCCCCTTGCCGGGGACAGAGTAGATGTATCCCTCGCCCTCCAGCTCGTTATAGGCCCGCTGGATGGTATTGGGATTGATGGCCAACTGGGCGGCCAGCGCCCGCACTGAGGGCAGCTTTTCGTCGGCGCCCAGAGCACCGGTGACGATCAGCTTCCGCAGTCCGTCCCGGATCTGCTCATAGATGGGCCGGGAGTCCCGGTAATTCAGGCTGATCATCCGCTCACCTTCCCTTCCGCGGGGGCCGCGGCGCGGTCCTCGCAACTGTATTAACCGTATTAGTACGGTTAGAATATCATGGAGAGGGACCCCTTGTCAAGCCCCGCAGGGGGGAGAAATGTGCAATATTTTTCCGCCCTGTCCCGGAAAAACCACATTTTTATCTTTACAACCGGAAATTTCTGTGGTATCATGCAACAGCACATGATGTGCAGCCCCAGCCCTTCGCTCCGTGGACTTTCACCGATCCCGGGGCGCAGCCCTGCGGGTATCTATAATAGAAAGGTGGAACTTTATTATGCTGCGCAAAGAACAGAAGACCGCGATCATCGACGCCAACCGCACCCACGAGAACGACACCGGGTCCCCCGAGGTCCAGGTGGCCATCCTCACGGAGCGGATCAACGTGCTGACTGAGCATATGCGGAACAACCCCCAGGACAAGCACTCCAACCGCGGCCTGCTGCAGATGGTCGGTAAGCGCCGCCGTCTGCTGGACTATCTCCAGAAGAAGGACATCGAGCGGTATCGTGCCCTCATTGCCAAGCTGGGCATCCGGAAGTGAGTCGTCGCAAAGTCCGCTGAGCTCCGTTTCCCGCTTTGCGGAAAACTGCGCACGCTCCCTTGCTCCTCCTCTTCCCACCGCGCGGGGCGCGGCGGGAGAAAAGACGGAAGAAACGAAGAGCGGCGCGATTTCGCGCCGCTCTTTCCTTCGCTTATGCACGCCCCAAGCAAATTCCCGCCCCGCAGGGGCTGACAGCAGATCTGCAAATCAGTTTTCGCCGGGAGGGCTATCTTTTTGTGTTTGAAACTGTGCCTGACATGTTCGGACCTGGTTTCAAATACGAAAAGAGCCGCTCCCGAGCATCAAAGTAAAGGAGCAACGAAATGTCAACGATCATCACCAAGAGACAATTCCCCAACTATCACAAGTACGAGATGGAGCTGGCGGGCCGTCCCCTCACCATGGAGGTGGGCAAGCTGGCCGAGCTGGCCAACGCCGCCGTCATGGTGGGCTACGGCGACACCCGGGTCCTCTGCTGTGTCACCGCGGCGCCCCGGCCCCGGGACGGCATCGACTTCTTCCCCCTGAGCGTGGACTTTGAGGAAAAGCTCTACTCCGTGGGCCGCATCCCCGGCTCCTTCAACCGGCGGGAGGGCCGCCCCGGCGAGAAGGGCATCCTCACCAGCCGCGTCATCGACCGGCCCATCCGGCCCCTGTTCCCCTCTGACTTCCGCAACGACGTGTCCGTCATGTGCACGGTCATGAGCGTGGACCACGACTGCACGCCGGAGATCGCCGCCCTGATCGGCACCTCCGCCGCCCTGGCCATCTCCGACATCCCCTGGAACGGCCCCGTGGGCGCCCTGAAGGTGGGCCTTGTGGACGGCAAGCTGGTATTCAACCCGGACAGCGAGCAGCGGAAGGTCAGCGACCTGGACGTCACCGTGGTCTCCACCCGCAAGAAGGTGGTCATGATCGAGGCCGGCGCCAACGAGGTCCCCAACGACAAGATGTTCGAGGCCATCCAGATGGCCCACGAGGAGAACCAGAAGATCATCGCCCTCATCGACCAGATGGTGGCCGAGGTGGGCAAGCCCAAGTTCGAGTATCCCCACGCCGACTTCAACCAGGAGCTGTTCGACGACATCGTGGCCAACTTCATGGACGAGGCCAAGGCCGCCATGGACACCGACGACAAGAACGTCCGGGAGGCCCGCTGGAACGCCATGATCGAGAAGTGGCATGAGAAGTATCTGGAGCAGTATCCGGATATGGACCAGTACCTGGAGGAGTTCACCTACAAGTTCCAGAAGAAGATCGTCAAGCAGTGGCTGCTGGAGGGCCATCGCGTGGACGGCCGCCAGAAGAACGAGATCCGGCCCCTCTCCGCCGAGGTGGGCCTGCTGCCCCGGGCCCACGGCTCCGGCCTCTTCACCCGCGGCCAGACCCAGGTGCTCTCCGTCTGCACCCTGGACACCCTCTCCGCCAACCAGAAGCTGGATACCATCTGGGAGGAGACGGAGAAGCGGTATATGCACCACTACAATTTCCCCGGCTACTCCGTGGGCGAGGCCAAGCCCGCCCGTTCCCCCGGCCGCCGGGAGATCGGCCACGGTGCCCTGGCGGAGCGGGCCCTGGTGCCCGTGCTCCCCTCTGTGGAGGAGTTCCCCTACGCCATCCGCGTGGTGTCTGAGGTGCTGAGCTCCAACGGCTCCACCTCCCAGGGCTCCATCTGCGGCTCCACCCTGGCCCTGATGGACGCCGGCGTGCCCATCAAGGCCCCTGTGGCCGGCATCTCCTGCGGCCTCATCCAGGACGACGACGGCTCCTTCACCACCTTCATCGACATCCAGGGCGTGGAGGACTTCCACGGCGAGATGGACTTCAAGGTGGGCGGCACCAAGAAGGGCATCACCGCCATCCAGATGGACCTGAAGAACGACGGTCTGACCATGGAGATCATCAAGAACGCCCTGGACATCACCTACGACGCCCGGTGCGAGATCCTGGACCAGATCATGCTGCCCTGCATCGCCGAGCCCCGGCCTGAGGTCAGCAAGTGGGCCCCCAAGATGATCACCATGCACATCGACCCCGACAACATTCGGGACGTCATCGGCAAGGGTGGCTCCGTGATCCAGAAGATCGTGGCCGACACCGGCGCCAAGATCGACATCGACGACGACGGCACCATCCACATCGCCTCCGCCGACGCCGCCTCCTGCGACGCCGCCAAGGCCGCCATCGACGCCATCGTCTTTGTCCCCGAGGTGGGCCAGCTGTACTACGGCCGGGTTGTCCGGCTGATGCAGTTCGGCGCCTTCGTGGAGCTGGCCCCCGGCAAGGACGGCCTGGTCCACATCTCCAAGCTGGCCAACAAGCGTGTGGAGAAGGTGGAGGACGTGTGCAAGATCGGCGACATGATGTGGGTCAAGGTCACCGAGATCGACGAGAAGGGACGGGTCAACCTCTCCCACAAGGACGCCGTGAAGGAGATCGAGGCCAAGAAGGCCGCTGGCGAGCCCATCAAGTAAATCGTTTCTGTGGGCGGGCATGTGCCCGCCCACTTTTTATTTTTCGAGGGCTCCGCTCAGATGGCGCTGAGCCAGCGCATCTGGCCGATGCAGGGCTGATTCGCCCATCGCCG
>DWZJ01000058.1 GCA_019118245.1 Candidatus Oscillibacter excrementigallinarum | reverse complement strand
TGATGATGCCGATGATGACATCGTCCGGCACCAGCTGACCCGCGTCCATGAAGGACTTGGCCTTCAGACCGGTGGGCGTGCCGTTCTTGATGGCCGCCCGGAGGATGTTGCCTGTGGAAATGGTGGGAATGCTCAGCTCTTTGCACAGGATCTCCGCCTGTGTTCCCTTACCGGCGCCAGGGGCGCCCAACAGGATCAGCCTCATCTCAGTTCAGGTGGAGCTGGTCCATCAGCTTGTCGATCTCGTCAAAGACCAGCTGGGGGGACTTGGCGCGGATCATGAAGTAGGGCCGCCCGGCGGCGTACCTGGCACAGAAAGCGCCCCGGTCCTGCCGGCGCTCGTCGGTGTCCACGATGGGCATCACCAGGCCGTGCTTGCCGCACAGCAGCTGGTTCAGACCGAAGAAGTTCATCATGGAGTGATAGCTCTGATAGGCGGCCTCAAACTGGCCCATGGGCTTGACCTCGGTCTTGAACCAGCCGTCGATGCAGGGCATGATGGCCAGGTCCATGTTGGTGGGCTCGTAGCACATGGGCATCTCCGGCTCGTCGCCGAAGAACATCTTCACGCCCTCGTCCTGGTCCGCCAGGTCGGAGCGCTCCGTCCCCTTGGCCCGCTTGCGGACGTAGATGTTCTTGGAGCCGTACAGGGCGATGCCGGTCTCGTGGTCCATGACCGTGGTCTCGGTGGAGAAGATGGAGGCCCCCCGGCGGCAGCCCTCCAGCTGGGTCATGGACTTGCCGTGGTTGTTCTCGCCGCCCACCAGCAGGATGCCATGGCCCTTGTAGACCACGCTGGAGGAGTGGAAGGGGTGCAGCCCCTCCTTGTCCATCTGGTTGGCCAGCATGGTGACCATGATCTTGTTCAGCTCGCCCTCTTCCCAGAAGCTGGTGAGGATCAGCTGCTCGTTCTCATAGCGGATGGACTTCACCGCCTCGTCGTAGTACCAGATGATGTCGGGCCGCTCCCTGGTGATCTCGTGGGAGACCTCCACAGAGCCCAGGCGGTAGTTGAGGAAGGACATATCCTCCGCCACCGCGGTGCGCTCCGGGCCGCCCACCACGTCAAAGCGGATCACGGCCTTGCTACTGCTGATCTGTTCGGAAAATGTGCTCATATCGTCTCTCCTGTTCTGAAAATTGGGCGTCAGGTTGGAAGGGGCTTACTTCATGGTGGTGATGGGCCGGGACTGGAGCAGATACACCTGCCCGTCCACGATGGCCCACTCGATGTCCTCGGGCTTTTTGTAGAAGGCCTCGATCTTGTTGGCCAGGGCCACCAGCTGGTTGCGCTCGTCGTCCGTCAGCACGGGGGCCTCCCGCTGGTCCTCGGGCACGGGGACCTCCTTGGTGCCGCCCCGCTCGTTGAGGCGGACCACCATGGTCTCCTTTTCGGAGATGTACTCTGTGGTGACCTCGCCGGTGTGCTTGCTGATCCACAGGTTGTCCGGGGTGACAATGCCGGAGACGATGGCCTCGCCCAGGCCCCAGGCAGCCTCCAGCACCACGGTGTCATAGTCGTTGGTGATGGGGTTGGAGGTGAACATCACGCCGGCCTTCTGGGCGTTGACCATGCACTGGACCACCACGGCGATGGAGATGCTCCACTCGTCAAAGTGCTTCTCCCGGCGGTAGAAGATGGCCCGGTCATTGTACAGGGAGGCCCAGCACTCCTTGATGTACTTCACCACGTCGTCGTTGCCGATGACGAACAGGAAGGTCTCCTGCTGCCCGGCGAAGCTGGCGTCGTCCAGATCCTCGGCGGTGCCGCTGGAGCGGACGGCCACCGGCTGGCGGGCGTCGCCCACCTGGCTGTAATACTGGACGATGTCCATGGCCATCTCCTGGGGAACGGGGGAGTTGATGATGCGCTCCCGGATCTCGGCGGCCACGGAGATCAACGAAGCGTCGCTGGAGAAGTCGATGGTGTCCAGCTTTTCAAAGACATAGTCCCAGAGGCCGTTGGCCTCCATGAACGCGTTGAACATCTCCGAGCGGACGATGAACCCCTTGGGCACCGGCAGCCCGGCCCGGGACATCCGGCAGAGGCTGGCGCCCTTGCCGCCGGCGGCGTGGGCCAGCTCCTCGTCGGGGATCTCGTCAAACCATGCCAGATATGGACTCATGATGCAGGACTTCCTTTCTATTCCGATCGTAGTATTCAGGGAAACCGGCTGCGGCGCCGTGCGCAGCGCCGCAGCCGTGTTGCAGCATCTCAGCCGAGGACCTCCACCACGCCGGTGGAGCCGTCCACGCGGATCTTGTCGCCGGTCTTGACCAGCTGGGTGGCGCGGCGGGTGCCCACCACGCAGGGGACGCCGAACTCCCGGGCCACCACGGCGGGGTGGGACAGGGCGCCGCCGGTGTCGGTGACCAGCGCGGAGATCTTGGAGAAGGAGACCACCCAGGCGGGGTTGGTCATCTTGCACACCAGGATCTCGCCATCCTTGACGGTGTCCAGCTCGGAGGGATCGGACACCAGGTGGGCGATGCCCTCCTGGACGCCGGGGCAGCCGGGGATGCCCTTGAGGACCGTCTTGCTGATCTCGGTCTTCTCGGCCTTTTCCTTCATCTCGGCCTCAAACTTCTGGGGATAGCCCCACAGGGACTTATAGGGCTCCTGATACACCGACCACTCGGTGGCGGTGCCATACCACTCCTGGGGATGGAGCTTGCGGGCGGCGTCCATCTCGGCCCGGCGGGTCTTGACCAGCTCCCGGACGGGATAGGTGGAGGTGGCGGTGCAGCGGATCTCGTCGTACTTCAGCATGAAGATGTCCTCGGGATCGTCCAGGATGTTGGCCCGGACCAGGGCCTTGCCGATATGGACAAAGGCCACCCGCAGCCGGGAGCAGATGCCCTGGTCGATGTAGAAGTGGTGGTCCGGCGTGATGGGCGCCATCTTCACAGACAGCTCCAGATAGTGCTTCAGCTGGGCCAGCTGCTCAGGGTCGCTGACCTTGGCGTACAGCTCCTGGATGGCCGCCTGCTGGGAGTCCATGCAGGCCTTGTACTCGGCATTGAAGTCATAGCCGCTGGCCACATAGCCCCGGACCGCCTCATAGGCGGGGGTGGGGTCCTCGTACCAAGTCTTGTAGATGAACTCGTGGGTGTACATGGCTTTGAAGCCGTACTCCTTGCGGTAGGCGTCCATCATCTCCAGGAACTTCTCGCTGCCGGGGACGCCGGCCGCCTTCTCCTTGATGGCGGCGCTGTCCGTGGTGGAGAGGAACAGCTCCTTCAGGGCGGGGACGCGGCAGACCTCCTCCTTCATCTCCCACAGTGCCTTCAGGGAGTCCCAGTTGCGGTCGGCGGGGGAGACGTTGATCTTGCCGATGAGCACGTCGTCGGCACCCGCGGCCTTGGCGGCGTTGGTGAAGTCGGTGGAGGCCTGAAACTGGGCCAGGTTGATGATCCAGTGGATACGGAAGGCCTCGGACTTCATGTCCAGCATATCTTCCATATGGATCATGATTTCCGGCAGGGACTTGTTCTCAAAGTCAAAGTCCAGGATGGCGTTCTGCATCTGCTGGAGGCGGGGCACATACTCCTTCTTCCAGCGGTCCATGAAGGTGTCCGCGTAGATGGGCATGACCTTGGTGTAGTAGTCGAACATGGGGCCCACCTTGTCGGCGTCCATCTCCGGCGGCACCACGGCGGAGTAGACGTATCCGCCGATCTTCTTGGCGATCCAGGCCTTGCCAATGGGGGCGCCGAACCGCTGATACATATAGGTGCAGTCAGCGCCCCAGCGGCCGTCGCAGTCCCACCAGCCGCCGATGTCGAAATACAGGGGAGAGATGGGATTGGGGCAATGCAGGTCGTCATAGAACCACATCAGGCTCTTCTCGGCTTCATCTTTCCACTCGATGGGGAAGCGATCGTCGGTGAATTTTGTCGCGAGGACCTTAGAAGTATCGCTCATGATGATTTCTCCTTCTGTTTAGACTTTTTAGATCGGATAATCGAAGATTGTACGCCAGGGGGCCCCACATCTACCTTTTGCGGTTGAAAAAACAGGAT
>DWZJ01000057.1 GCA_019118245.1 Candidatus Oscillibacter excrementigallinarum | reverse complement strand
GTGAACGCCGATGACCGCCGGGACATGGCCCTGGAGGCCCTGGGCCGGGTGGGGCTGGCGAACCGCGTCAAGCACAGGCCGGTGGAGATGTCCGGCGGCCAGCAGCAGCGGGTGGCCATCGCCCGGGCCATTGCCACCAAGCCCCCCATCATCATGGCTGACGAGCCCACCGGCGCCCTGGACTCCCACACCGGGCAGGAGGTCCTGCGCTTCCTCCAGGAGCTGAACAAGGAGGGCACCACGGTGATCCTCATCACCCACGACAACGGCATCGCCGCCAGCGCCCGCCGCTGCGTGCGGCTCCAGGATGGGAAAATCGTGGAGGACCGGGAACAGGAGGTGGACTGGCTGTGAAGATCGGGCAGGCAGTAAAAATGGCCTGGCGCTCCATCTGGGGCAAGAAGGGCCGCGCCGTGCTGACCATGCTGGGCATCATCATCGGCATCGCGGCGGTGATGACCATCGTCTCCGCCATGAACGGCTATACCAGAAAAACCATGGAGCAGTACGAGGCGATGGGCAGCAACCAGATCACCATCAGCATCTGGAACTACACCTATGACGAAGAGGGCAATATGATCGCCCAGGACTATTTCACCCCCCTGTACGACTACTGCAACACCATCAAGGAGTTTGTCATGGGCATGACCCCCACGGGCAACCTGAGCGCGACCGTGATCTACGGCACCAAGAACTCCAACAATATGCAGCCGGAGTGGGACGAGGAGGGCAACATGATCGGCGGAAGCTGGGGCCCCTCCCTGTATCTGGGCAGCGACCAGTACAGCATCTGCAACAACCTGACGGTGGCCAAGGGGCGGGACCTGTCGGCGCTGGACAGCCAGCGGTACAACCAGGTGTGCGTCATGGGCGCCCAGGCGGCCAAGGCCTTTTTCGACAGCGCGGACCCGGTGGGCAAGACCCTCCAGGTCAACGGCCAGAGCTTTCTGGTGGTGGGCGTCTATGCTCCCCGGCTGTCGGAGGAGAGCAGCAGCACCAACCAGATGGACAATTTCATCGTGTTCCCCTACACCTCCAACCGGGTGCTGGGGGGACAGACCCCCACCAACTTCATGGCACGGGGACGGGACTCCGCCACCCTGGCCGAGGCATGCTCCCGCATCCGGGGATTTTTGAAGGGCCTGGTGGGCGAGAACAACTTCAACGTCTACACGGACGAGGAGTGGCAGCAGCAGCAGAACGCGCAGATGGGCATGATCTCCCTGGTGCTGGGCGGCATCGCCGCCATCAGTCTGCTGGTGGGCGGCATCGGCATCATGAACATCATGCTGGTGACAGTCACCGAGCGGACCCGGGAGATCGGCATCCGCCGGGCCATCGGCGCGGAGCGGGGCAGCATCATCACCCAGTTCCTGATCGAGGCGGCCATGCTCTGCGGCATCGGCGGCATCTTCGGCATCCTGATCGGTACGGGAGGCAGCCTGCTGCTGGGCAAGGTCCTCTTCCAGATGACGATCTATCCGGCGCCGTGGATCACCGGCTGCGCATTTGCGTTCTCCGTGCTGCTGGGGATCATATTCGGCCTGTATCCGGCGGTGAAGGCCGCCAATCTCCAGCCTGTGGAAGCCCTGCGGGCGGAATGAGAGGGAGAGACTGATGAGAAAACGAATCATAACATTTTTGCTGGCCGTGTGCATGGCGGTCTCCCTGCTGGCGGTGCCGGCGGGGGCTGCCAATGCCAAGACGGTGACCTTTTCCGACGTGGGGGACCGCACCACCGCCATGGCGGTGGAGTCCCTGCGCCTTCTGGGGGTGCTGGACGGCTACGGCGACGGCACCTTCCGTCCGGGCACAGTGCTGAACCGGGCCCAGTTCTGCAAGATGGCGGTATACGCCATGGACGGCGGAGACGAACTGGGCCGCTACCGGACGGTGACCGTGTTCCCGGACGTGAAGCCCTCCCACTGGGCGGCGGCCTACATCAACATGGCCGCCAAGGGCAAGAACATCATCGCCGGCTATGCCGACGGCCTGTTCCACCCGGACCGGACCGTGACGGTGGGCCAGGCGGTGACCATCCTGCTGCGGATGCTGGGCTATAAGGACGAGGACGTGGGCGGCGTCTGGCCGGACAGCTACATGGCGGAGGCCGCCACCCTGGGCCTGACCGAGGGCGTGAGCACCGACGGTCATGCCGGCCTCACCCGGGGCCAGGCGGCGCGGATGTTTTTGAACCTGCTGCGCGCCCCCACCAAGGAGAGCGGCGCGTTCGCCGCCACCCTGGGCGAGACGGTGGAGGGCGTCCTGCTCTCCTCTGAGACCGAGGGCGGCGAAGGCCAGCTGAAGCTGTCCACCGGCAGGACGTACACCCTGACGGAGGGCAAGGCCTCCAACGGGATGCTCAACGGCATGAAGGGCACACTGATCGTGGACAGCCGGAGCGGCCGGGCCATGACCTTCGTGCCGGAGAACCTGGGTACCAGCAAGACGGTGGTGGTGGCCTCCACCAAGGCCGACCAGCTGACCGACACCTCCGGCGTCACCTACCAGGTGGACAGCGACACCCAGGTGTTCCAGAACGGAGAGGCCAGCAGCTGGAGCCAGGCATACACATGGCTGGGCGCCGGTACCTCCGTGACGCTGTACCTGAACACCGCGGGCAACGTGGACTATGTGTTCGTGGGCGGCGGCGGGACCTCCTCCGCGGCGGTCGTGGTCTATGAGCGGGGCTCCACGGCGGGCTTCACCTCCCTGACCGGCGGCTCCACCAGCTACACCATCTACAAGAACGGCGTCCGGGCCTCCGCCGGCGATATGCGGCCCTACGACGTGGCCACCTATTCCGCGGCCACCAACACCATCCGCGTGTGCGACACCCGGATCACCGGCTATTACGAGGACTGCTCGCCCAATCCGGAGGAGCCGTCCACCATCACGGTGCTGGGCCATCCCTTCGATGTGCTGCCCACCGCCATGCAGTCGGTCTCCAAATTCCGGCCCGGCGACCAGATCACCCTGCTGCTGACCGAGGACAACCAGGTGGCCGGCGCGGTGGAGGCCAGCGGCACGTCCGCCGGCGGAAATGCCATCGGCATCGCCAAGGTCTCCGGCGGCAGCGCCACCGTGGACCTGCTGTGCGGCATCCGGGTGGAGGGAAGCGTGACCCTCACCGGCAGCAGCGCGGAGCGGGTCAACAACCAGCTGGTGCGGGTCTCCTCCAACAAGAAGGGGCAGTTGTCCCTGTCCCGCCTCAGCGGCGGCGTCTCCGGCGACCTGGATGTGACCGCCGGCAAGCTGGGCAGCCGGCAGCTGGCGGAGAACGTCATCATCTTCCAGGACAGCGGCGAGGGCCTGACGGCCATCAGCCTGTCCCAGATCACGGAGGCCACGGTGCCCTCCGGCCAGATCACCTACGCCGGCACCGACTGGGCCGGCAAGGTGAAGATCATCGTCATGAACGGCGGCATCTCCGCGGGCGGCTACATCTTCGGCCGGGCCGACTACACGGTGCAGTACGACGAGGACGGCAGCGTGTCCAGCAGGACTCTTGCCATCCAGTATGGCGACGGCAAGGCCACCAAGGCGTTCAACACGGGCTATGTGGCCCGGAACGGCGAGGTCCTGGGCATCACCATCGTCAACGCCGGCGGCGTGGAGCGGATCGGCAGCATGGTCCGTCCCGACCAGATGCGGGATATCCCCAACGAGGCCTGGAGCGGCAGCGGTGCCGTGACGATCAATGGCCGGACCTACACGGTCCCCGCCACCGTCCCCTGCTACAACCGGGAGACGGGGAACTGGGTCACCCTCACCGAGGCCAGAATGTATGCCAGCACGTGCGACCTGTACGTCTACCAGGGCGTGGTCCGCTTCCTCGAAGTGGGCTGAGAGGTCGGACCGGAAATCAGATCCATCCATACAAAGCGGGCCGCCCCGAAAGGGGCGGCCCGTCTTTTGCAGCCTGATGCAGTTATTGGGGCGGCGCTTCCAACCGCAGGAAGAACCACTCCCGGGCGGCGCCCTCCCGGGAGGCGTAGACCTGAATGCCAGGCTCCGGGACCAGTCCGGCCCGCCAGTCGGTCCCATCCCGCAGCAGCTGGACAAAGGCATCCATATCCTCCGCCGCCTGGAAGACGGCACCGTCCCGCCGGAGATAGACCATGGGGTGGCTGCCGTTCTGGGCCAGGGGGCCCAGCCAGCCGCCCTCGTCCCAGGCAAAGACCTCCAGGCCGGGCACGGGATAGAGGGGGATCTCCGGCGGCGGATCGCCGTCGATGCAGAAGGACAGGCCCCAGGGGGCGCCCAGCCGCTCCAGCTCTGTCCGGTCCGACCGGGGAGAGGGCCAGAAGGTGAAGCCGCCCCACCCGACCCGGGAGGACCGCGATGCTTTTCCGCTCCAGCCGAAGACGCCGGCCCCATTGCTCCACTCGGCCAGATCCATGCAGATCCGGGAGGGAGGTGGATCTGGCAGATGAAATCGAAATTGACCGTTCATGGAAATTCCTCCTCACACCACCTGGAACAGGTAGAATTTCAGATAATTCGTCTCCTCCACGCCCCAGAGGATGGGGTGGTCGCAGGCCTGCTGCCGGGCCTCGATCTGCCGCAGCTGCACCCCGGCGTCCCTGGCGGCGCTGTGGAGCATGGCCGCGAACTTCTCCTCCGTGGCGAAGTGGGAGCAGGAGCAGGTGGCGAGAATACCGCCCCGGGGCAGCAGCTTCATGGCCCGGTAGTTGATCTCCTTATACCCGGAGATGGCGTTGGCCACGGTCTTTCGGGACTTGGTGAAGGCCGGCGGGTCCAGGATGATGAAGTCGTACCGCTTCGGCTCCTTCTCCAGCTGGGGCAGCAGGTCGAACACGTTGGCGGCCACGCAGTCCATCACGCCGGAGAGGCCGTTGCGTTCCGCGTTGGCCCGGGCCATCTCCACGGCGGACTCCGACACGTCCACGGCGGTGACGTGCTTGGCCCCGCCCAGGGCGGCGTTCAGGGCGAAGGACCCGGTGTGGGTGAAGCAGTCCAGCACCGTCCTGCCCCGGGCGATGCGCCCCACCGCCCGGCGGTTGTACTTCTGGTCCAGGAAGAACCCGGTCTTCTGGCCGTTCTCCACGTCCACCAGGTACTTGACGCCGTTCTCCGTGATCTCCGTCACCGCCGAATCCGGGACCGTCTCGCCGGGCAGGGGATACCACCCCTTGCCCTGGGCCAGGCCCTCCTTCTCCCGCAGGGCCGCGTCGTTCCGCAGGAACACGCCCCGGATGGGGAAGCCGTCCGCCCGGAGGAGCTCCGCCAGCGCCGGCAGCAGGAGGCCCTGGATGCGCTCCATGCCCACGGACAGCACCTGGACCGACAGCAGGTCGTGGAACTTGTCCACCGTCAGCCCCGGAAAGGCGTCCGCCTCCCCGAAGATGACGCGGCAGGCGTCCAGGTCCTCCGGCGACATGACGCTCTTCCGGTACTCCCAGGCCCACTGGAGCTTCCGGCGCCAGAAGGCATCGTCGAACCGGTCGTTGGCGTTGCGGGACACCAGCCGCACCCGGATCCTGGACCGCTCCGACAGAAAGCCCGTGCCCAGGTACCGGCCCTTTTTGCTGACCACGTCCACCAGGCCGCCGTTCTCCGTCCCGCCCTCCGTCTGGAGGACCTCCGCGTCATAGACCCAGGGGTGGCCCCGGAGGATGGCCGCCTCCGCCTTGGGGGTGATGGTGTATTTGGGGTGATCCCGCTCTGCTTTCATAAGACATTCCCTTTCTCTGCTCGTTGATCTTTCCCAGTCAGTGTATCACATTTTTCCCGGAAACGCCATAGACTGGGAAAAAAGGAGGGATCATCCCATGCCCAGAATTTATCTCAGCCCATCCACCCAGGACTGGAATATGTACGTCACCGGCAGCGGGTCCGAGGAGTACAACATGAATCTGCTGGCGGACGCCCTGGTGCCCTACCTGCTGTCCAACGGCATCCAGTACCAGCGCAACCGGCCGGAGATGACCGCCGGCAGCTCCATCCGGGAGGCCAACCAGGGGGAATTCGACCTGTACCTGGCCCTCCACTCCAACGCCGCCCCGGAGGGCCGCTACGGCGAGGAGCGGGGCATCATCGCCTTCTACTATCCCGGCAGCGTCAACGGCCAGCGGGCGGCGGAGCTGATCGCCGAGGAGCTACGGAAGATCTACCCCCTGCCAAACAAGGTCACCACCCGGCCCACCACCTCCCTGGGGGAGGTGCGCCAGCCCCGGTTCCCCTCGGTGCTGCTGGAGATCGGGTACCACGACAACTACGCCGACGCCACCTGGCTGGAGGGCCACTGGGACGCCATCGCCCAGCAGATCGCCCGGGGGCTGACGGAGTATTTCGGCCTGCCCTTCATCTACCCCATGGACCCGGTGCAGGGGACGGTCAGCGTGACCAACGGCACCCTGAACCTGCGGGACTATCCGTCCTCCACCGGCAAGGTGATCGCCAACCTCCCCAACGGCGCCACCGTCACCATCTACGGCGAGTGGAATGGGTGGTATGTCGTGCACTACGGGGACCAAGTTGGGTATGCCGCCGCGGCCTACATCGACACATGAGGCATGAGCGGTCCCGGCCAGCGGCCGGGCGCCGCGGGAGCGGCGTGCAAGCATCCTGCGGAGCAGGATCTTGCGCCGGGCGGGCTTTGCCTGCCCGGCATCGATCAAATCAGGGGTCCCCAAAGGGCCTGGGCCCTTTGGGGCGTGGAATGGGTGGTATGTTGTGCACTACGGAGACCAAGTTGGGTATGCCGCCGCGGCCTACATCGACACATGAGCCGCGCCGGGCTTGACAGACCTCGTAAAAAACTCCAAAACCGCGCCGCGGGATTTGGGTAACTATTACAGATTTACCTTGACAGGAGAGGGCGGAACGATTAAACTATAAACGGATAATTGTCGGCGGGCGACAGGGGTCCCACCGATCGTTTTCTGCACGTGCGGCCCACGGGCCTGCATATAAAGCCGAAAGGCAATGGATACCGTAAACTAGGAGGAAAAGATACCGTGGAGATCGTCTTTGCCCTGATCGGGCTGGTGGTCGGCGGCGTGATCTGCTTCCCCCTCGGTATTCGCTACCGGAAGACCGTTTCTGAAAAGGAAATCTCAAGCGCGGAAGAAGAGGGAAAGCGCATCATCAACGAGGCCATCAAGAGCGCCGAGACCAAGAAAAAAGAGGCACTGCTGGAAGCCAAAGAAGAGATTTTGAAAAACCGCAGCGAGTACGAGAAGGAAGAGAAGTCCCGCAGAGCTGACCTGCAGCGGCAGGAGAACCGCCTGCAGCAGAAGGAAGAGAACCTCGACCGCAAGACCGAGGCTCTGGAAAAGCGAGAGGAGTCCCTGGCCCAGAAGCACGCGGCCGTGGACAAGGAGAATGAGGAGATCAAGGTCATCAAGCGCAGCCAGACGGAAATGCTGGAGCGCATCTCCGGCTTCACCGCCGAGGAGGCCAAGGCCTATCTGATCGCCCAGGTGGAGTCCGAGGTGACTCACGAGACTGCCCTCAAGATCAAAGAGGTGGAGTCCCGGATGAAGGAAGAGTGCGAGGCGCGCGCCCGGGAAGTGGTGGCCCAGGCCATCCAGCGGTGCGCCGCCGACCAGGTGGCCGAAATGACCGTCAGTGTGGTTCCCCTGCCCAATGACGAGATGAAGGGCCGCATCATCGGCCGCGAGGGCCGCAACATCCGCACCATCGAGACCCTGACGGGTGTGGATCTCATCATCGACGACACGCCGGAGGCCATCACCGTCTCCTGCTTTGAGCCGGTGCGGCGGGAGATCGCCCGCCTGGCCCTGGAGAAGCTGATCGCCGACGGCCGCATCCATCCCACCCACATCGAGGAGATGGTGGAGAAGGCCCGCCGGGAGGTGGACGCCACCATCAAGGCCGAGGGCGAGCGCGCCGTGTTCGAGTGCGGCGTGCGGAACCTGCACCCGGAGCTGGTGAAGATGCTGGGCCGGCTCCACTACCGGACCAGCTACGGCCAGAACGTGCTGCAGCACTCCATCGAGGTCAGCCACATCGCCGGCATGATGGCGGCGGAGCTGGGGGCCGACGTCCAGGCCGCCAAGCGGGCGGGCCTGCTCCACGACCTGGGCAAGGCCGTGGACCACGAGCTGGAGGGCACCCACGTCTCCCTGGGCGTGGAGTTCGCCCGGAAGTACAAGGAGCGGGAGGACATCATCCACGCCATCGAGGCCCACCACAACGATGTGGAGCCCCGGACGGTGGTGGCCTGCCTGGTGCAGGCGGCGGACGCCATCTCCGCGGCCCGGCCCGGCGCCCGGCGGGAGAACCTGGAGAACTACATCAAGCGGCTGGAGCAGCTGGAGACCATCACCGGCTCCTATCCCGGCGTGGACAAGGCCTACGCCATCCAGGCCGGCCGCGAGGTGCGGGTCATGGTGAAGCCCGAGCAGGTCAGCGAGGACCAGATGGTCATCCTGGCCCGGGACCTGGCCAAGAAGATCGAGGAGGAAATGGAGTACCCCGGTCAGATCAAGGTCCACGTCCTGCGGGAGACCAAGGTCATCGAGTACGCGAAATAAGTGCAGACACAGGCGGCGGGCCATCGGCCCGCCGCCTGTTCGTTCGTCAAAGAAAAGGGGAGTTCTGTTAGAAGTTAGGAATTAGGAGTTAGGAATTAGGAGTTGAGGTGTTCCGCCGCAGGCGGAACGATTGGAATACGTCCGGCTCCGCCGGACACCAAAACTCCTATCTCCAATCTCCTGCCTGGCTGCGAGGGGATGCGGGCAGACACATAGGTCCGCCCCTACGAAACGCAGGGGCATTGGGGTTCCTGTAGGGGCTGACCCGCGTGTCGGCCCGGTCCCCCGATGACGGAACGCCCCCGAACCGCGCCGTAGGGGCGGCAACCTGCCGCCCGCCCTCCGGCTACCACGTTTCCCGCAGGGAGAGACGGAGATAAGGGCCGCTGTCGGCGGGACCCCGATATTCCCTCGACACGGTGTATTGGCCGGCATCCTCCGTCAGCGTCAGCCGCACCGCCAGGCTGCTGCTCTCCTGGGAGACCTCGGCCCGGGAGATGAAGCGGTTGGAGCCCGCCAGCGGCCCATCCGGAAAGCTGCCGGGGTAAAGGGTGCCTTGCAGCTGGAGACGCTCCAGGTCCTCCGGCTCCCCCTGGGCCAGCGCCATGCAGTCCAGATAGGTGTCATGGCAGGTGAGGGTCATCACATTCCCCTCGCAGGCCACCTCCACCAGGGGCGGGGCGCAGAAGGCGGCCTCAAAGTCCTGGCCGGACATGGGGCCGAACAGCAGCTCCAGGCCGGAGACCGTCACCCGGGCGTCCAGCAGGGCCTCCGAGCGGCCTGCCATGCCGAAGGAGGCGGGCTCCGCCAGCGGGGCCCAGTAGGGGCCCAGATCGGCGGTCATGCCGGAGCCGTAGGGATCGTAAGCGGACGCCTGGCCGGTTTCGTCCCAGGCCCCGTCAAAGGAGACCGTACCGCTTTGGGGGAAGTCGCGGTATGCCGTGTCGTACAGGGTGCCGTCCGTGGTGAAGCGGACACAGCCGGCATAGAGGATCTCGTAGTCCCGGATGCCGGAAAATCCGGTGTACAGCCGCTGGCGGATGCCGGAGGCACCAAAGACCCAGTCCAGCGCGGGACGTTCCTCCGGGCCCAGCTCCACCAGAAAATCCCTCTCGTAGGGGGTGACCGCCAGGACGGCCGCGCCCTCCGCCTCGTAGGCGGCTCGGATGGCCTCCTCTGTCACCGGCAGAGAGACGGCGTCCGATGCCCCATCCTCCCCGCCGGCGGGGGAGTCCTGAGGCGCGGCCCCGCACCCGGCCAGCAGCAACAGGCAGAAAATCATCAGGATCCATCGCCGCATAGAGATCCCTCCTTTTCCCAAGCATACCATCCGGCAGGGGAAAAGTCCTTACAGGATGGTTAAAAAGCCTTTACAGGACGGTTACAGTTGACTTTTTCTCCCAGAGTGGATACAATAAATGTTCAGTGTATAACTGCGCCGAGGGACGGCGCGATCATAGAGAAAAGGATGGAGACTATGGCACAGGATAAGAGACAGGTGGACGCCATCACCGCGCGGGACGTGGATTTCGCCCAGTGGTACACCGACGTCTGCAAAAAGGCGGAGCTGATCGACTATACCTCTGTGAAGGGGATGTTCATCTACCGGCCTTACGGCTACGCGATCTGGGAAAACATCCAGCACGTGCTGGACACGGAGTTCAAAAAGGCGGGGCACGAGAACGTGTACCTGCCGGTGCTGATCCCGGAGTCCCTGCTGCAGAAGGAGAAGGACCACGTGGAGGGCTTCGCCCCGGAGTGCGCCTGGGTCACCATGGGCGGCAGCGAGAAGCTGGAGGACCGGCTCTGCGTCCGCCCCACCTCCGAGACGCTGTTCTGCGAGCACTATGCCAACATCATCCACTCCTGGCGGGATCTGCCCAAGCTGTACAACCAGTGGTGCAGCGTGCTGCGGTGGGAAAAGACCTCCCGCCCCTTCCTGCGCCACCGGGAGTTTTTGTGGCAGGAGGGCCACACCATGCACGCCACCGAGGAGGAGGCCCGGGAAGAGACCATGCGGATGCTGAACATCTACGCGGACTTCATGGAGAACGTGCTGGCCATGCCTGTCCTCAAGGGCCGCAAGACCGATAAGGAGAAGTTCAACGGCGCCGAGGAGACCTACACCGTGGAGTGCATGATGCACGACCACAAGGCTCTCCAGGCCGGCACCAGCCACTACTTCGGCGACGGCTTCGCCAAGGCCTTCGGCATCACCTTCACCGGCAAGGACAACCAGCTCCACCACCCCCACCAGACCAGCTGGGGCGTCAGCACCCGGATGATCGGCGGCATCATCATGACCCACGGAGACGACAACGGCCTGGTGCTACCTCCCCGGATCGCCCCTGTCCAGGCGGTGGTGATCCCCGTGGCGGCCCACAAGCCCGGCGTGCTGGAGGCGGCGGCCTCCCTGCGGGACCGGCTGAACGCAGCCGGCGTGCGGACCAAGATGGACGACTCCGACAACTCCCCCGGGTGGAAGTTCGCGGAGTACGAGATGAAGGGCGTGCCCGCCCGGGTGGAGATCGGCCCCAAGGACATGGAGAAGGAGCAGTGCGTCATCGCCCGCCGGGACACCGGCGAGAAGGTCACCGTGGCCCTGGCGGAGCTGGAGACGGCGGTCAAAGACCTGCTGGACCAGATCCACCACAACCTGTACGCCATGGCCCTGAAGAACCGGGAGGACAACACCTTCGACATCAAGACCCCCGAGGAGGCCAAGGCCATCGTGGAGGGCAAGGGCGGCTTCCTGCGGTCCAAGTGGTGCGGCTCTCTGGAGTGCGAGCTGGCCATGAAGGAGCGGGCCGGCGTCAGCTCCCGCTGCATGCCCCTGGAGCAGAGCGGCACCGAGGGCGTCTGCCCCGTGTGCGGCAAGAAGTGCACCACCGACATCTACTGGGGCGTGGCTTATTAAACAGAGGATGCAGGAGGAGGGGAGACCCTCCTCCTGTTTTCGGTGGGCGGCGGGAGCCGAAAACCGGCCGATTATCTGCCGAATTTCGGAAGATCTGGGAGAAATTCCAGGCCGCCAAAAAAATCTTCATAATTTCATAAAAAACAGAGAAAATAGGCTTGACATCGGGAAGATTTTCTTTTATGATAATAAGGCTCGCGCAGAGGGCGGCATTGCGCCCGGCGAGCACTGCGATGAACCGGGAGATTGCTCGAAAGAGGTAACTTCCGGGGAGTATGTCCGATAATCGGGCGGCTGAGAAGGATCTGTACGTTGCGTAGATCGCTGCGCCATGACAGGATACCGGCCGTTGTGAAACGCCGGTATTTTTCATGAGCTGGAATGATACGCACGGTTAAGCGTATAGAAAAATTCTCTCGCCGTAGGTCGTCGAGACTCGTGAAACTACCTACGAAATCAGGAGGAAACAACCATGGCTCAGAAAGAAATGATCCGCATTCGCCTGAAGGCCTATGACCACCAGGTCATCGACCAGAGCGCAGAGAAGATCGTGGAGACCGCCAAGCGCACCGGCGCTTCCGTGTCCGGCCCCATCCCTCTGCCCACCAAGAAGGAAGTCGTCACCATCCTGCGGGCCGTCCACAAGTACAAGGACAGCCGCGAGCAGTTTGAGCGCCGCACCCACAAGCGCCTCATCGACATCACCAAGTCCACCCCCAAGACGGTGGAGGCCCTGATGGCCCTGGAGCTGCCCGCCGGTGTGGAGATCGAGATCAAGCTGTAAAAGGCGCTTCCCACATTTTATCAACATTGTTTGCTGTCCATGCCCATCGTCTTGCGAGATGGGCGGGTCATGTCGGCAGAGCAATGCGGCGGGACCCAACCCGTACGTATCTAAGCCGACCAATAACCTTTAAGGAGGAATATCCATGAAAGCGATCATCGGCAAAAAAGTGGGGATGTCCCAGATTTTTGACGAGAACGGCCATGTGATCCCCGTCACCGTCATCGAGGCGGGCCCCTGCGTGGTCGTGCAGAAGAAGACTTCCGAAAAGGAAGGCTATGAGGCGGTCCAGCTGGGCTTTGAGGACATCGCCGAGCGCAAGCTCACCAAGCCCGAGAAGGGCCACCTGGACAAGGCCGGCGTTGCCCCCAAGAAGTACCTGCGGGAGTTCGACCTGGAGAATGCCGCCGACCTGAACGTGGGCGACATCGTGAAGGCCGACACCTTCCAGGCTGGCGACTTCGTGGACGTCACCGGCATCAGCAAGGGCCACGGCTACCAGGGCGTCATCAAGCGCCACGGTGCCCACCGGCTGAAGGAGACCCACGGCTCCGGCCCTGTGGCCCGTCAGATCGGTTCTCTGGGCGCCACCAGCCATATGTCCAAGATCATCAAGGGCACCATCGGCGCCGGCCACATGGGCGTGGAGCAGGTGACTGTCCAGAACCTGAGCGTTGTGAAGGTGGACCCCGAGCTGAACATGCTGGTGGTCTGCGGCGCTGTGCCCGGCCCCAAGGGCGGTCTCGTGACCATCAAGTCCACGGTCAAGGTCCACAAGGTCAAGCAGGCCGGCGCTGACATCAGCAAGAACCCGCAGAAGGCCTCCGGCCGCAACCCGCAGAAGGCCTCCGCCAGAAACAAGTAAGAAAGGGGTGCTTGATCAATGTCTACTATGAAAGTGTTGAACATGGCCGGCGCAGAAGTCGGCACTGTGGAACTGAACGACGCCATCTTCGGCATCGAGCCCAACCAGACCGTCGTTCACGAGGTCGTCAAGAACCACCTCGCCAACTGCAGACAGGGCACCCAGAGCGCCCTCACCCGCGCCGAGGTCTCCGGCGGCGGCAAGAAGCCCTGGCGTCAGAAGGGCACCGGCCACGCCCGGCAGGGCAGCACCCGTGCTCCCCAGTGGACCCACGGCGGCATCGTGTTTGCCCCCAAGCCCCGGGATTACAGCTATGTGCTGAATAAGAAGGTCAAGCGCCTGGCGCTGAAGTCCGTCCTCTCCGCCAAGGTGGCCGAGGGCCAGATGGTGGTCATCGACTCCATCAAGATGGACGCCATCAAGACCGCTGACTTCCGCAAGTTCCTCACCGCCGTCGGCGTGGACGGCAAGGCCATGGTGGTCACCCCCGAGGTGGACCAGACCATCGTCAAGAGCGCGCGGAACATCCCCGGCGTTGTGACCACTCCCGCTTCCATCCTGAGCGTCTATGACATCCTGAACGCCAAGTACCTGGTCGTGGACAAGGACGCCCTCGCAAAAATCGAGGAGGTGTACGCGTAATGGCTACCGCTTACGATATTATCATCCGCCCCATCATCACCGAGCGCGCCATGGCGGGTGCCGCCGATAAGAAGTACGTCTTCGAGGTGGCCAAGAACGCCGGCAAGATCGAGATCAAGAAGGCGGTGGAGGAGATCTTCGGCGTGAAGGTCGCCTCTGTCAACACCCTGACGGTGCCCGGCAAGGAAAAGCGCATGGGCGCCGGCCGCCCCGGCATGACCCGGACCTGGAAGAAGGCCTATGTCCAGCTGGCGGAGGATTCCAAGACCATCGAGTTCTTCGAAGGCATGGTCTGATAAACGGAAGGAGTGTAACGCGAAATGTCTATCAAAACTTTTAAGCCGACGACTCCCTCCAGACGGCAGATGACGGTCTCCGGGTTCGACGGCATCGACAAGAAGGCCAAGCCCGAGCCCAGCCTGACCGAGCCCCTGAAGAAGAGCTCCGGCCGCAACAGCTATGGCCGCATCACCGTCCGCCACCGCGGCGGCGGCAACAAGCGCAAGTACCGCATCATCGACTTCAAGCGGGACAAGATCGGCTCCGCCACCGTGCTGCGCCTGGAGTATGACCCCAACCGCAGCGCCAACATCGCCCTGATCCAGTACGAGGACGGCGAGAAGCGCTATATCCTGGCGCCTCTGGGCCTGAAGGCCGGCCACAAGATCATGACCGGTCCCGAGGCGGACATCCTGCCCGGCAACGCCCTGCCCATCGCCAACATCCCCGTTGGTACCGTGATCCATAACATCGAGCTGCATCCCGGCAACGGCGCCCAGCTGGTGCGCTCCGCCGGCACCGCCGCTCAGCTGATGGCCAAGGAGGGCTCCGACGCCCAGATCCGTCTGCCCTCCGGCGAGGTCCGCATCGTGCGCACCAACTGCTACGCCACCATCGGCCAGGTGGGCAACATCGAGCACGAGAACATCAACATCGGCAAGGCCGGCCGCAAGCGTCACATGGGCTGGCGTCCCACCGTCCGCGGCTCCGTCATGAACCCCAATGACCACCCCCACGGCGGCGGCGAGGGCCGCGCGCCCGTCGGCCGTCCCGGCCCGGTGACCCCCTGGGGCAAGCCCGCCATGGGTTACAAGACCCGCAAGGGCAAGAACCCCACCAATAAATTCATCGTCAAGCGCCGCAACGAGAAGTAAGGAGGCAAGTCAATATGAGCAGATCCATTAAAAAAGGCCCGTATGTTGCCCCGGAGCTTCTGAAGCGGGTCGAGGAAATGAACGCGAAGAACGAGAAGAAGGTCCTCAAGACCTGGAGCCGCAGCTCCACCATCTTCCCCGCCTTCGTGGGCCACACCATCGCCGTTCATGACGGCCGCAAGCACGTGCCCGTCTATATCCAGGAGGATATGGTCGGCCACAAGCTGGGTGAGTTCGCTCCCACCCGCACCTTCCGCGGCCATCGGAAAGATTCTTAATGAAGGAGGATGCAGAACATGGAAGAGATGAAGATTGCCAAAGCGTATCTGCGCTATGTCCGCATCGCTCCCCGCAAGGTCCAGATCGTCTGTGATCTGATCCGCGGCAAGGACGCCGGCACCGCCATGGCGATCCTGATGCAGACCCCCAAGGCCGCCTCCGAGCCGCTGATGAAGCTGCTGAAGAGCGCCTGCGCCAATGCCGAGAACAACTTCGGCATGGACCCCGCCAAGCTGGTGGTGTCCGAGGTGTTCGCCACCCCCGGCCCCATCCTGAAGCGGATGATGCCCCGGGCCCAGGGCCGCGCCTATCGGATCAACAAGAAGACTTCTCACGTCACCCTGGCTGTGACGGAAAAGGCATAAGAGGGAGGAGAACAGTTTTATGGGACAGAAAGTAAATCCCCACGGCCTGCGCGTGGGCGTCATCAAAGACTGGGATTCCCGTTGGTATGCCAGTGATGAGAAGGTCGGCGATCTGATCGTCGAGGATCAGAAGATCCGCAAGTACCTGAAGAAGACCCTGTACGGCGCCGGTGTTCCCAAGATCGAGATCGAGCGGAGCAACGAGGTCGTCACCATCTTCCTCCACTGCGCCCGGCCGGGCATGGTCATCGGCAAGGGCGGCGAGCAGATCGAGCAGTATCGCCTCGCTGTGGAGAAGCTGATCGGCAAGAAGGTGCGCCTGAACATCGTCGAGGTCAAGAACCCCGACATGGACGCCCAGCTGGTGGCGGAGAACATCGCCCAGCAGCTGGAGAAGCGCATCTCCCACCGCCGCGCCATGAAGAACGCCATGGCCCGCGCCATGCGCGCCGGCGCCAAGGGCATCAAGGTCTGCTGCTCCGGCCGTCTGGGCGGACGCGAGATCGCCGGCGTTGAGCACTATCACGAGGGCACCATCCCCCTGCAGACCATCCGCGCCGACATCGAGTACGGCTTCGCGGAGGCTGCCACCACCTTCGGCCGCATCGGCGTGAAGGTGTGGATCTACAAGGGCGAGGTCCTCTCTCAGACCCTGCGCACCACCCCCCGCACCATGGACACCTCCAAGCCCTATCAGGAGCGTCGTGAGCGTCGTCCCCGCCGGGATGGCGACCGCCGCGGCGGTTTCGGCGACCGGCGTCAGGGCGGCGGGTTCAACCGTGACCGTCAGGGCGGTTTCAACCGCGGCCAGGGCCGTCCCCAGGGCGGTTTCAACCGCACCACCAATCCCAGCCGTCCGGCTGCCCCCGCGGCGCCCGCGGCACCCGCTAAGGAAGGAGGAGCCCAGTAATGCTTCTGCCGAAGAGAGTCAAGTACCGCCGCGTGCACCGCGGCCGCATGACCGGCAAGGCCACCCGCGGCAACAAGATCGCCTACGGTGAGTTCGGTCTGCAGGCCCTGGAGCCCGGCTGGATCACCAGCAATCAGATCGAGGCTGCCCGTATCGCCATGACCCGTTACACCAAGCGCGGCGGTCAGGTCTGGATCAAGATCTTCCCCGACAAGCCCGTGACCAAGAAGCCTGCCGAGACCCGCATGGGTTCCGGTAAGGGCTCTCCCGAGTTCTGGGTCGCCGTCGTGAAGCCCGGCCGCATCATGTTCGAGATCGCCGGCGTGTCTGAAGAAGTTGCCCGCGAGGCGCTCCGTCTGGCCAGCCACAAGCTGCCCATCAAGACGAAGATCGTCGCCCGCACCGACGAGGAAGCAGGTGAGTGAAGATGAAGGCAAGTGAAATTCGTAGCATGACCCCCGAGCAGCTCAACGAGAAGCTGGTGGGTCTCAAGAAGGATCTTTTCTATCTGCGTATGCAGCACGCCACCAATCAGCTGGACAATCCCCTGAAGATCCGGGAGACCAAGCATGATATTGCCCGAGTCAAGACCATGTTGCGTCAGAAGGAGCTCTCCGGAGCTTCTGACAAGCAGTAAGAAGGAGGGAATCGAACATGAACGAAGAGATGAAGAGAACTTCCTCCCGTAAGACCCGGGTCGGCAGAGTGGTGTCCGACAAGATGGATAAGACCGTGGTCGTCGCCATCGAGGACCGCGTGGCCCATCCCCTGTACAAGAAGATCGTCGGCCGCACCTACAAGCTGAAGGCTCATGACGAGCAGAACAGCTGCGGCATCGGCGACTGGGTCAAGGTGATGGAGACCCGCCCCCTGTCCAAGGACAAGCGGTGGCGCGTGGTCGAGATCATCGAAAAAGCAAAGTAAGGAGGTGCCGTTATGATTCAGCAGGAAACTTTTCTGAAGGTGGCCGATAATACCGGCGCCAAGGAGATCAAGTGCATCCGTGTCCTGGGCGGCTCCAAGCGGAAGTTCGGCAACATCGGCGATGTGATCGTGGCTTCCGTCCGCAAGTCCACCCCCGGCGGCACGGTGAAGAAGGGCGAGGTCGTCAAGGCCGTCATCGTCCGCAGCGCCAAGGGCGTCCGCCGGGCGGACGGCACCTACGTCCGTTTCGACGACAACGCCGCCGTCCTGATCCGGGACGACAAGAACCCCAGAGGCACCCGTATCTTCGGGCCGGTTGCTCGTGAGCTGCGCGACAAGGATTACATGAAGATCCTGTCCCTCGCTCCCGAAGTGATTTGAGGAGGGCAGCGAAATGGCTATGAACATCAAGAAGGGCGATACCGTTGTCGTCCTGTCCGGCAAGGACAAGGGCAAGCAGGGCAAGGTGCTGGGCACCGTTCCCGGCTCCCTGAAAGTCGTCGTGGAGGGCATCAACATGGTGACCTGCCACGTCAAGCCCCGCCGTCAGGGCGAGGAGGGCGGCATCATGAAGCGCGAGGCCGCCATCGCCGCCTGCAAGGTGCAGGTGGTGTGCCCCAAGTGCAGCAAGGGCACCCGCGTCGCCCACAAGATCGAGGGCGGCAAGAAGACCCGCGTGTGCAAGCACTGCGGCGCTGAGCTGTAAGAAAGGAGAGCTGACAAATGGCCAGACTGAAAGAAAAATACACTGCCGAAGTCGCTCCCGCTCTGATGAAGCAGTTCGGCTACAAGAGCGTCATGCAGATCCCCAAGATCGACAAGGTTGTCGTGAACGTGGGCTGCGGCGAGGCGCGTGAGAATTCCAAGGTCCTGGAGAACGTGGTGAACGACCTGAGCCAGATCACCGGCCAGAAGCCCGTCATCACCCGGGCCCGCAAGTCCATCGCAAACTTCAAGCTGCGTGAGGATATGCCCATCGGCGCCAAGGTCACCCTGCGGGGCGACAAGATGTGGGAGTTCCTGGACCGCCTGTTCAATGTGGCCCTGCCCCGCGTCCGCGACTTCCAGGGCATCAACCCCAACTCCTTCGACGGCCGCGGCAACTATGCCCTGGGCATCAAGGAGCAGCTGATCTTCCCCGAGATCGAGTACGACAAGATCGACAAGATCCGCGGCATGGATGTGGTCATCTGCACCACCGCGCACACCGATGAAGAGGCCCGCGCCCTGCTGGAGCAGGTCGGCGCCCCCTTCGCCCGCTAAGGAGGAAGAGACGATGGCAAAGAAATCCATGATTCTCAAGCAGCAGCGGACCCCCAAGTTCTCCTCCCGGAGATACAACCGCTGCAAGCTGTGCGGCCGGCCTCACGCCTATCTGCGTGACTACGGCGTGTGCCGTATCTGCTTCCGGGAGCTGGCCTACAAGGGCGAGATCCCCGGCGTGCGGAAGGCCTCTTTCTGAGTTTCCTCATCCTGCGCTGCAGCCCCTTGCTGTACAGCACGTACAGCTTCGGGCCTGCGCCTTGTCTGAGAACAAGATCCATCAGAAAGCCGGTCCCGGCACACAACACTTTCTTTGATACCACGGGCTTTTGATATGGGGCCCCTGGCATAACGGATGGCGAAAGGTCATGACGAATTGGGCACCACGCGCGAGCGGACTGCTCCATTCGCCATGATACCTCGCTGCCGCAGCGGTCTCTCTGAGGCCGCAACTCTAAAATAGGAGGATTTATTATGCATATCACTGATCCGGTTGCGGATATGCTGACCCGCATCCGCAACGCCAACAATGCCAAGCATGACACCGTTGATGTTCCCGCCTCCAACATGAAGAAGAGCATCGCTCAGATCCTGCTGGATGAGGGCTATATCAAGAACTTCCAGGTGGTGGACGACGGCACCCAGGGTGTCATCCACATCTCCCTGAAGTACAACGCGGGCAAGGAGAAAGTCATCTCCGGTCTGCGCCGCGTCTCCAAGCCCGGCCTGCGCGTCTATGTGGGCGCCGATGAGCTGCCCCGTGTGCTCCGCGGCCTGGGTATCGCTATCATCTCTACGTCCAAGGGCGTCATGACCGACAAGAAGGCCCGCGAGCTCCATGTCGGCGGCGAGGTCCTGGCATTCGTGTGGTAAGGAGGGTATTGAACCATGTCTAGAATTGGCAGAATGCCCATTACCGTTCCCGCCGGCGTCACCGTGAATGTCGCTGATGGTAATGTGGTGACCGTGAAGGGACCCAAGGGCGAGCTGACAAAGGCGCTGCGCCCTGAGATGATCATTAAGCAGGAAGGCAGCACGATCACCGTGGATCGTCCTTCCGACGACAAGCTGCACCGCAGCCTCCACGGCCTGACCCGGACTCTGCTCCACAACATGATCGTCGGCGTGACCGACGGCTACAAGAAGGAGCTGGAGGTCAACGGCGTTGGCTACCGTGTGGCCAAGGAGGGGAAGAACCTGGTCATGAACCTGGGCTTCTCTCATCAGGTGATCGTTTCTGAGATCGAGGGCATCACCATCGATGTCCCCGCTCCCAATAAAATCGTCATCAACGGATGCGACAAGCAGGCCGTCGGCCAGTTCGCCGCCGAGGTCCGCGAGAAGCGTCCTCCCGAGCCTTACAAGGGCAAGGGCATCAAGTACGCCGATGAAGTCATCCGCCGCAAGGTCGGTAAGACCGGCGCCAAGAAGTAAGGAGGTGTGCCGATATGATTAAGAGACCGAATACCAACGCCCAGCGCCTGAAGCGCCACAAGAGAGTGCGCGCCAAGATCTCCGGCACCCCTGAGATGCCGCGTCTGAATGTGTTCCGCAGCGAGGCCAACATCTACGCCCAGGTCATCGATGATGTCAACGGCGTGACCCTGGCTTCCGCTTCCTCCCTGGACAAGGCCATCGAAGGTTACGGCGGCAACATCGCCGCTGCCACCGCCGTTGGCAAGCTGGTGGCCGAGCGCGCCAAGGCCAAGGGTATCGAGACTGTCGTGTTTGACCGCGGCGGCTATCTGTACCACGGCCGCGTGAAGGCTCTGGCCGAGGGTGCCCGCGAGGGCGGCCTGAAATTCTAAGGGAGGAGGAACGACAACATGCCTAGATTTGAAAGAGAGCAGAGCGAGTATATCGAGAAGGTCGTTTCCCTGAACCGCGTCTCCAAGACCGTCAAGGGCGGCCGCGTGATGAAATTCTCCGCCCTGGTCGTCGTGGGCGACGGCAAGGGCAAGGTGGGCTACGGCCTGGGCAAGGCCGCCGAGGTCCCCGAGGCCATCCGCAAGGGCATCGAAGCCGCCAAGAAGAACATGATCACCGTGACCCTGTCCGGCACCACCGTGCCCCATGAGATCATCGGTGAGGCCGGCGCCGGCCGCGTGCTGATGAAGCCCGCCGCCCCCGGTACCGGCGTGATCGCCGGCGGTGCCGTCCGTGCCGTCGTCGAGGCCGCGGGCATTCGGGACATCCGGACCAAGTGCCTGCGTTCCAACAACCCCAACAACGTTGTCGCCGCCGCCTTCGAGGGACTCAAGAGCATGCGCGGTCCCGAGGAGGTCGCCCGCATCCGCGGCAAGAGCGTCGAAGAGATCGTGGGTTAAGGAGGCGCAAAAATGGCAAACTTAAATATTAAGCTCGTCAAGAGCCTGAATGGCCGCCTGGAAAAGCAGGTCGCCACCGCTCATTCCATGGGCCTGCGCAAGATCGGTGATGTCACCGTGCAGCCCGACAATGACCAGACCCGCGGCAAGATCGCCAAGATCGGCTACCTGCTGCAGGTCACTGAAGTGAAATAAGGAGGCACGGAATTATGAAGTTGAGCGAACTGTCTCCCGCCGAGGGCTCCGTCCGGGCTCCGTACCGGAAGGGCCGGGGCGCCGGCTCCGGCAACGGCAAGACCGGCGGCCGCGGCCACAAGGGTCAGAAGGCCCGCTCCGGCGGCAAGGTCCGTGTTGGTTTCGAAGGCGGCCAGATGCCTCTGGCCCGCCGGGTCCCCAAGCGCGGCTTCAACAACATCTTTGCAAAGCCCCTGGAGATCGTGAATCTCAGCACTCTGGACCGGTTCCAGGACGGTGACACCGTCACGGTCCACGCACTGCTGGAGAAGGGCATCCTCTCCAAGTGCCGCTATGGCTACAAGGTTCTTGGCAGCGGCCAGCTGACCAAGAAGCTCACTGTCCAGGCTTCTGCTTTCTCCGCTTCTGCCAAGGAGGCTATCGAGGCAGCAGGCGGAAAGGCAGAGGTGATGTAACGTGATCCAAACCATTCGCAAGGCGTGGGCCATCCCCGAACTGCGGAAGAAGATCATTTTTACACTCCTCATCCTGTTGATCTTCCGGATCGGCAACGCCATCACGGTGCCCTATGTGGATGTCAGCCTGCTGGAGACCTATCTGGACCAGATGGGCGGCACCATCCTGGGCCTGTACAACGTGATGTCCGGCGGCGCCTTTGCCCAGGCAACGGTCTTCGCCCTGAGCATCCAGCCCTATATCAACAGCTCCATCATCATCCAGCTGCTGACGGTGGCCATCCCGGCCCTGGAGCGGCTGGCCAAGGACGGCGGCGAAGAGGGCCGGAAGAAGATCCAGTCCATCACCCGCTACACCACAGTGGGCATTGCCATCCTGCAGGCGGTTGGGTATTATTTCATGATGCGCAACTACAACCTGCTGGCGTCTGACGCCACCGGCATCTGGCCCGCTCTGGTGATCATCGTGACCTTCATCGCCGGATCCTCCTTCGTCATGTGGATGGGCGAGCAGATCACGGAGTTCGGCATCGGCAACGGCATTTCCATCATCCTGTTCGCCGGCATCCTGTCCCGGGTGCCCAGCATGGTGTCCTCTCTGTACACCGGCGTGGTCAACTGGGCCAGCGGCACTGAGAGCAGCGACACTGTCCTGGCGCTGCATCCGGCCGTGGTGGCGCTGCTGATCGTGGGCATCCTGGCACTGATCGTGTTCGTCGTGTTCATCAGCGACGCCGAGCGCCGGATCCCCGTCCAGTATGCCAAGCGGCAGGTGGGCCGGAAGATGTACGGCGGCCAGAGCTCTCACCTCCCCATGAAGGTGAATATGTCCGGCGTGCTGCCCATCATCTTCGCCCAGAGCATCGCGTCCCTGCCCGTGACCATCTGGACCTTCATCGGGATGCCCGAGGAGGGGACCATTTCCCGGACCATCTACGATGCCATCGACACCCAGTCCTTCATCTATATGATCGTGTATTTCATCATGATCATCGGTTTCAGCTATTTCTACTCCACCATCCAGTTCAACCCGGTGGAGATCGCCAACAACCTGAAAAAGCAGGGCGGCTTTATCCCGGGCTTCCGTCCCGGCAAGCCCACGGTGGACTTCATCAAGAAGGTCCTGAACAAGATCACCCTGTTCGGCGCCATCTACCTGGGCATCGTGGCCATCTGCCCGCTGCTGCTGGGTAAGATCGTCGGCAGCTCCTACCTGGCGATCGGCGGTACCTCCGTCATCATCGTGGTGGGCGTTGCCCTGGAGACCGTCAAGGCTCTGGAGGCCCAGATGCTGATGCGTCAATACAAGGGCTTCCTGGAATAAGAGAGAAGGCGTTACAATGAAACTGATCCTGTTGGGCGCCCCTGGCGCCGGTAAGGGAACACAGGCGGAGATCCTGTGCAAAGAGCTGAACATTCCCACCATTTCCACAGGCAACATCCTCCGGGCGGCCATCAAGAACGGCACGCCCACCGGTCTGAAGGCCAAGTCCTTCATGGACGCGGGTCAGCTGGTGCCGGACGATGTCATCATCGGCATCATCA
>DWZJ01000056.1 GCA_019118245.1 Candidatus Oscillibacter excrementigallinarum | reverse complement strand
GTGATGCACAGGGGGGTGCCGATCTCGTCCTGACGGCGGTAGCGCTTGCCGATGGAGCCGGCCTCGTCGTACTCCACCATAAAGTACTTGGACAGCTCGGCGTACACCTCCTGAGCGGCGGGGCCCAGCTTCTTGCTCAGGGGCAGCACGGCGCACTTGAAGGGAGCCAGGGCGGGATGGAAGCGCATGACGGTGCGGACGTCGTTCTTCTCGGCGTCCACCACCTCCTCGTCGTAGGCCTCCACCAGGAAGGCCAGGGTCACCCGGTCGGCGCCCAGGGAGGGCTCGATGACATAGGGGACATAGTGCTCGTTCTTCTCCTGGTCGAAATAGGTCATGTCCTTGCCGGAGTGCTCCTGGTGCTGCTTGAGGTCGTAGTCGGTGCGGTCGGCCACGCCCCACAGCTCGCCCCAGCCGAAGGGGAACAGGAACTCAAAGTCCGTGGTGGCCTTGGAGTAGAAGGCCAGCTCCTCGGGCTCGTGGTCCCGCAGGCGCAGGTTCTCGTCCTTGATGTTCAGGCCGGTGAGCCAGTCGTGGCAGTACTTGCGCCAGTAGGCGAACCACTCCAGGTCGGTGCCGGGCTGGCAGAAGAACTCCAGCTCCATCTGCTCGAACTCCCGGATGCGGAAGATGAAGTTGCCGGGGGTGATCTCATTGCGGAAGGACTTGCCCACCTGGCACACGCCGAAGGGCAGCTTGCGGCGGGTGGTCCGCTGGATGGCCGGGAAGTTGACGAAGATGCCCTGGGCGGTCTCCGGCCGCAGGTACACCTCATTGGCGGTATCCTCTGTGACGCCCTGATGGGTCTTGAACATCAGGTTGAACTTGCGGATGTCAGTGAAATCGCTCTTGCCGCACCCGGGGCAGGGCACCTGGTTGTCCCGGATGAACTGCACCAGGTCCTCCTGGGTCATGGCCTCCACATTCACGTCCAGACCGTGCTCCTGGACATAGCTCTCCACCAGCTTATCCGCCCGGTGGCGCATCTTGCAGCTCTTGCAGTCGATCAGGGGATCGTTGAAGGTGGACACATGGCCGCTGGCCACCCAGACCTCCGGGTTCATCAGAATGGCTGCGTCCAGGCCCACGTTGTAGGGGTTCTCCTGGACGAACTTCTTCCACCAGGCCCGCTTGACGTTGTTCTTCATCTCCACGCCCAGGGGGCCGTAGTCCCAGCTGTTGGCCAGGCCGCCGTAGATTTCGCTGCCTGGGAATACAAAGCCCCGGCTCTTGCACAGGGCCACGATCTTCTCCATGGTCTTTTCGGTGTTTTTCATGCTCATTCTCCTTTTCGGCGGCTCGGACAGATAAAACGCCCCGAGCCGGTTTTCGGCTCAGGGCGAACGAAACGTCCGTGGTTCCACCTGAATTCGCGCCTGGCTGACGCGCACTCTTCACCCGGTAACGGCGGGGACCGGCAGGGCATTTCCGCCCCACGGCTCCAGGGCGCCTTCCCTCCTTCTCCCGCAAGGGCTCGCACCATCCGCCCTCTCTCTTGTCCGGGAAACAGGAGCTACTTCTCCCTGTCACAGCCTTTTTTGGATATCGTGAGAACTGTATCACGTTTTGCCCGGAATGTCAAGGCCGGGCCATAAAGGTCCCTGTTGAAACCTTGCGAAAACCCGTTCGATGTTCTAAAATGACTGTAAAGCACGCCTCGATCCTCCGCAGATCTTCCAAACTCTACGCTCCGTGTGTGTCCGAAAAGCCTCTGATTTGCTACGATATAGACAGAAAGGGGAGGTCAAACGATGGATCAGATCCGCATCGGCAAATTCATCGCCGAATCAAGAATAGCAAAGGACCTCACCCAAAGGCAGCTCGCCGACCTGCTTTCCATCAGTGACAAAACGGTGTCCAAATGGGAGTGTGGAAAGGGACTTCCCGAGGTCTCCCTTATGCTGCCCCTGTGTGCGGCATTGGATATGACTGTCAACGATTTGCTTTCGGGTGAAAGGATCTCTTCAACAGACTATCAAAAAAAAGCGGAGGGAAACATGCTAGACCTGATAAAAGAAAATGAGGAAAACAGGAAAAGCATGGCATTGTCCATCATTACCGGTGCAATTACGGTCATTGCCGTATGTGCCCTGATTGGGATCGTCTCCCTTGTTAATCTGCCAACGCCCGCGCGAATACTACTGATCGTGTTCTCAATCGCGGTAGCGGTCGCTGGTATAGCGGCGGCGGCAATGCTTGATATGAAAGCCGGTTATTTTGAGTGCCCATCCTGCAAAGCACTCTTTGTTCCAAGCACGGGCGAATACGTCAAAAGCTATCACACCATTACAAAGCGCAGATTGACCTGCCCAAAATGTGGAAAAAAGGGGATGTGCCGGCATCGTATCACAAGATGATGACACCCAACGGCGTTGATTTTCCCTTACATTCCCTTTCCGGCCTAAAAAAGACCGCCCTGATGGGCGGTCTTTTCGTTTGATTCACTTCTTCTCCCGGTCGTAGGCCACGATCACCCGGCGGTTGGGCTCCGTGCCGGTGGAGTAGGTGGTGACGCCCGGCACATCCTGCAGCGCCGTGTGGATCACGTGCCGCTCATAGGCGTTCATGGGTTCCAGCGTCACGCTGCGGCGGTATCTGGTGACCTTGGCGGCCACCTTCCGGGCCAGGTGCTGGAGGCTCTGCTCCCGCTTCTCCCGGTAGTTCTCCGCGTCCAGCTGGACCCGAACCCGGCCGCCGCCGCTGCGGTTCACCGCATAGCTGGTCAACTGCTGGATGGCGTCCAGGGTCTCGCCCCGGCGGCCGATCAGGGCGCCCAGGCCCTTCCCCTCCAGGATGACCTTATAGCGGCCCTTTTCCAAAAGATAGATGTGGATCTCCGCCGTGCTCTCCATCTGCTCCAGCAGGCCGGAGAGGAACTTGCGGATGGCCTGGGCCTTCTCGTCGTCCACTTCCTCGCCCAGGGTCTGGGCGGGAGCAGCCTCCGGCGCCTTCTCCGGAGCGGCTTCCTCCGCTTCCACAGCGGGGGCGGCGGGCTTCTCCTCCGGCTTCCGCTCCTGCCGGGGCTTCTTCTCCGCTTTCGCGGGCTTGGGACGGACAGGCTCCTCCCGCGGCTCCTCTGCCTCTGCCGGTGCGGGCGCCTCCTCTTCCTCCTCCGGACCATAGCTCACCCGGACCTTGGCCGGGCAGCTGCCCAGTCCCAGGAAGCCGGATTTCGCGCGCTCCAGGATCTCAACGGACACATCGTCCCGGTCCAGGCCAAGCTGACGCAGGGCGTTCTGAATGGCCTCATCCTCGGTTTTGCCCGTTACATCAATAAACTGTCTCATGGCGTAACAAGCTCCTTACTGATCATCATAGCGGTCCGCCTTATAGGACCGGCCGCGGGCATAGGGCCGGTCGCCGACACGTCCGGCCTCCGTGGTGCTGGTGGCGGCCTTTTTGGCCTTCAGGGCCTTGGCGGCCTGGGCCTCCTGCCGCTTTTCCTTCAGGGACTTCTTCTGGGCGGCCTGCTGGCGCTGCTTCTCCTGCAGGGCCTTGGCCTCCTCCTGCCGTTTCTGCCGGTCCGCCTGGATCATCTCCTGACGGGCGTCCTCTTCCTCCTGCAGTTTCTTGGTGTAGAACTTGCCCAGCACCATCTCCTGGATGATGGAGAAGGCGCTCTGAGCAGCCCAGTACACACCCAGGGCAGCGGGGACGATAAAGGCGATGTAGACGGACATCAGGGGCATCATCCACATCATCATCTTGGTGGAGCCGGCAGCCGCCGTGTTCTGGGCGGACTGGCTCATGCTGACCTTGCTCAGCAGGAAGCTGAACAGACCGGAGAGGATTGGGATCAGGATCAGGCCGATCAGGCCCCAGGTAACGCCCTGGGAAAGGCCGCTGACCGCGCTCCAGGGCGTCTGGATCAGGTCGATCCCCAGGAAGTGATAGTCGATGTTGATCCAGCCGGGATGATCCGCGATGAATTCCGGGAACTGGCTGTTGATGATGTTGGAGATGGCGATCTGCTCATAGCCGGGGCTGGCCACGATCTCGATGCCGGCGCCCTCGATCAGGCTTCTGGCCGCTTCCACCACCGCCAGGCCGGCGTCCTTGCCGCCGAAGTTCATGAAATAGACGATGGGCTCCCGGATGATATAGTACAGGGCCATCAGGATGGGCAGGGGCAGAAAGCTCCACAGGCAGCCGCTCATGGGGTTGAAGCCCTCTTCCTGATAGAACTTCTGCATCTCCTCCTGCATTTTCAGCTGGTTGTTGGCGTACTTCTTCTGGATCTCCTGCATCTTGCCGGACATCCGGTTCATGCGGACCATGCTGCGCTTGGACTTCATCTGGAAGGGCAGCAAAATCAGCTTGATGGCCAGCGTGAACAGGATCACGGACATACCGTAGGACCCTGTCAGGTTATAGAATAACCGCAGCAGGGCCGCAAAAGGGATACAAATCAAGTATCCGATGGTTGAAAACATAGGTGCTTCCTCCAAATCAAATTGGGGAGCGGGCACGGCCCGCCCAGGGCGGCCGGATACCCGACCCGCCGCGTCTCGCGACGCACCGGCCCCTTCGGCCGGATATGGGGAAAACGGGAAAAGAGGGCTTGTCCCCCCTCCTCTCTCTTACGGGACCGGGTCATATCCTCCCTTGTGGAACGGATTGCAGCGCAGGATCCGCCGGAACGCCAGCCAGCCGCCCTTCAGGGCGCCGTACTTTTCAATGGCCTCCAGCGCGTACTGGGAGCAGGTTGGGATATAGCGGCAGCAGGGCGGCCGGTACGGAGAGACGGCCGCCCGGTAGAACTTTACCAGTGCCAAAAGCAGCTTCTTCATCAAGACGGCCGCACCTCCATCAGATCCAGCTTTCTGCACAGCCGCAGAAAGGTGTCGTTCAGCTCCTTCCAGGAGGCGGTCAGCGTCCGCCCCCGTGCCACCAGGACCACATCGTAGCCCTGCCGCAGGCGGCCGGCGTTGAGGCGGTAAACCTCCCGCAGGCGGCGGCGGGCCCGGTTTCGGACCACCGCGTGGCCCAGCTTCACGGAGACCGTCACCCCCAGGCGGTTGTGGCCCAGGTTGTTTTTCCGGCAGTAGAGGACCATGCCGCCCCCCACCGCAGACGCACCCTTCTGGTAGAGCCGCCGGAACTGATAATTCTCTTTCAGGGTCACTGCCCGCTTCATGCTTCCACCTGCCTTGTTCCATTCGACACAAACTCAACGAGGGACGGAGGAATCCCAAAATTCCCGCCGTCCCTGAAGACGTTGTTCAAGTGTCTCCCGCGCGGTCCGTTTCTGCTCAGTAGGACAGACGGGCGCGGCCCTTGGCGCGGCGACGGGCCAGGACCTTGCGGCCGTTGGCGGTAGCCATTCTCTTGCGGAAGCCATGGACCTTCTGGCCGTGCAGCTTCTTGGGCTGATAGGTACGTTTCGTTGCCATATTGAGACACCTCCTGTCAGATTTCCGGCCGCCCAGAGGGCGGCACTTACTCGACACCGCCCTTGCGGACGGCGCAGTAAACAAAGGTTCAAACGCCATAAGGCGCGACTGATATTATACAGACTGTTTGAAAATATGTCAACTAAAACTTCAAAGTTCTGCGAAATTTCCGTATTTTTTGATGATTTTGATACGGATTCCGACCGTTTTTCAAAATCTGGTGTGCAAAACGAAGGCAAACCTCTATATCTTGTTGTTCAGGCCATCTCCCGCATTTGGTTCTTATTATTAGAATATGTGTTGTAATCCCCCCCGCTTTTTGGTATAATAAAGCGTACTGCTGTGTCCATTTTTTACTAGAGAGAGGTGTTTCCTTTTGAATTCCGTCGCTGACGTGTGGGACAATGTCCTATCCCAGCTGAAGGGCGAGCTCTCGGAGACCACCATCGCCACCTGGTTCGACGAACTGGAGGCGGTGGACATCCAGGGCAATACGTTCATTCTCCACTGTTCCAACGACTTCAAAAAGGGATATATCGAATCCCTGTTTATGAAAAATATCAAGGCCTCCCTCCACGACATCTTCTCCACGGATTTCGAGGTGAAGATCCTGGATGACCTGGACTACGCGGAGCTGAACAACGACCGCCCACACCGCCAGAGCGAGCGGTTCACCTCTGCGGAGTTCACCTTCGAGACCTTCGTTGTTGGTCCCTCCAACAAGCTGGCCTATGCCGCCTCCGTCTCCGTGGCGGAGCATCCGGCCCAGAACTACAACCCTCTGCTGATCTACGGGGATTCCGGCCTGGGCAAGACCCACCTGATCTACGCCATCGCCAACGTGATCCGCCGGAACGACCCCAAGAGCAAGATCGCCTACGTGAAGGGCGACGACCTGACCAATGAGCTGGTGGACGCCATCCGGGAGGGCAAGACCGCCGAGATGCGGGAGAAATACCGCCAGGCGGACCTGCTACTGGTGGACGACGTGCAGTTCATCGCCGGCAAAAAGCAGACCCAGGAGGAGTTCTTCCATACCTTCAACACCCTGTATGAGTCCGGCCGGCAGATCGTCCTGACCTCCGACCGCCCCCCCTCTGAGATGACCCAGCTGGAGGATCGTCTCCGCACCCGGTTCGAGTGGGGCCTTCTGGTGGACGTGGCGCCGCCGGATTTTGAGACGCGCCTTGCCATCGTGAAGAACAAGGCCGCCCTGCTGGGCATGGAACTGCCGGACAAAATCTCCGCCTACATCGCGGAGAACGTCACCGCCAACGTCCGCCAGCTGGAGGGCACCATCAACAAGATCCTGGCCTACAAGGATCTATTGGGCAACGACACCGACGAGGAGACCGTCACCCGGGCCATTCAAGATATGCTGCGCCGCAGCAACGAGTATGTCCCCACGCCGGAGGCCATTCTGGAATACATCTCCAAATACTACAACGTGGAGGAGTCCGTCATCCGGGGCCAGCAGCGGGTGCGGGACGCGGTCTCCGCCCGCCAGATCGCCATGTACCTGATCCGCTCCATGACCAATCTCAGCCTGGACGAGATCGGCAAGGTCTTTGACAACCGGGACCACTCCACCGTCCTCTACTCCATCCAGCAGATCGAAAAGAAGATGAAAAAGGACGCCTCCTTCGCCGAAATGGTAAAGGAGATCAAGACCAACATCAACTCCAAGCGATGACCAAACTTCTCCACGTTTCCCGTGGAAAAGAAAAACTTCTCTGTGGAAAACTCCCTCTTCAGAATATCCGTGGAAAAACGTCCGTTCCTCTCCACATCCCATGTGGAGCCCCAAGATCCGACGCTTCAAGCCCTTTCCCGCCTTTTCCACAGTTTTTCCCTCTACGGCTGCTTTTGCTAACATATTGATTTTTTTCTTTTTGAAAAAGCGGTTCCACCGCCATCTCAAACCCCAACTAGAGAGGAAGTGCCTATCCTATGAAATTCTCCTGTGAAAAAGCTCTTCTGCAAAGCGCCATTGCCATCACCAGCCGCGCCGTGGCCGCGAAGAGCTCCATCCCCGCCCTGGAAGGGCTGCTGCTCCGGGCCGACAGCCAACTGACCATCTCCGGCTACAACCTGCAGACCGGCATCCGCACCAAGGTCTCCGCCGACGTGACGGAATCCGGTGAGATCGTGCTGAACGCCCGTCTGTTCGGCGACATCATCCGCCGGATGCCCGACGATGTGGTGACCTTCTCCGCCGACGACAAGCAGGTGGTCCATCTTTCCTGCGGCGACGCGGACTTCGACATCCTGGGCCTCTCCGCCGCGGATTATCCCGAACTGCCCCAGGTGGAGGACGAGTTCTCCGTCTCCATCCAGCAGAAGCTGCTGCGGGCCATGATCGAGGAGACGGCCTTCGCCGTCTCCACCAACGAGAGCCGCCCCATCCACACCGGCGCCCTGTTCGAGATCACCGACCAGGGCCTGACCATGGTGGCAGTGGATGGATTCCGCCTGGCCATCCGGCGGGAGCCCCTGGAAAAGATCGACGGCGGCTCCTTCTCCTTCGTGGCCCCCGGAAACGCCCTGAATGAGGTGAAAAACATCTGCTCCGATGTGGAGGACCTGGCCGCCGTAACCTTGGGCAAGAGCCACATCCTCTTTGAGGTGGGCGACACCGAGCTGATCTGCCGCCGGCTGGAGGGCGAATTCCTGGATTACAAGAACGCCATCCCCCGGAAAAATCCCATCACCGTCGTCGCGGATACCAAATCTCTCATCGAGAGCATCGACCGGGTCAGCGTGGTGATCTCTGAAAAGCAGAAGAGCCCAGTCCGCTGCCTGTTCGACCACGACAAGGTCCTGTTGTCCGCCAAGACCGGCAGCGGCGAGGCCAAGGACATCTGCCGCCTCTCCGGCGACGGCGGCGGATTGGAGATCGGCTTCAACAACCGCTATCTGATGGAGGCCCTGCGGTACGCCCCGGCGGACACGGTGAAGATCGAGCTGAACACCGGCGTCTCCCCCGCCATCATCGTTCCCACAGAGGGTGAGGAAAACTTCCTCTATATGGTGCTGCCGGTGCGGCTGAAGAGCGCGGAGTAAATAAATGGAAAAAATAGTCATTCATACGGAGTTCATCAAGCTCCAGGACCTGTTGAAATTCGCCAACCTGGTGTCCTCCGGCGGCGAGGCCAAGGAGCGCATCCAGGCGGGCGAGGTCTCTGTCAATGGAGAGGTCTGCACCATGCGTGGAAAAAAGATCCGTCCGGAGGACGATGTGGTCTTTCAGGGGGCGCATTACACGGTGACCTATGCAGATCCTTGAGCTGGAGCTGCAGCATTTCCGCAACTACGACCATCAGCACGTCACCTTTGACCCGTCCTGCAACGTGATCTTCGGGGAGAACGCCCAGGGCAAGACCAACCTGCTGGAGGCCATCGTCTACCTCTCCTGTGGAAAATCTCCCAGGGCCCGGACGGATCGGGAGATGATCAGCTTCGATGCCCAGGACGCGGTGCTGGAGAGCAGGACGTTGTCCCGGGACCGGGAGTTCCGCACCCGGGTGGAGCTGTACCGGGGGCGGCGCCGGAAGCTGTGGGTGAATCAGGTGCCGGCGAAAACCAGCGCCGCCCTGAGCCAGGTCTACCACACCGTGTTCTTCTGCCCGGACGACCTGTATCTGATCCGGGAGGGCGCCGCCGCCCGGCGGCGGTTCATGGACACGGCCCTCTGCCAGCTGCGGCCCCGCTACGCGGCAGCTCTGGCGGAGTATCATCGGCTCTATGAGCACAAGACCCGTATCCTCCGGGACAGCGAGGAGCGGCCGGACCTGCTGGAGCTGCTGCCGGACTTCAACGAGCAGATGGTCCGCTTCGGCGCGGTGCTGATCCACTACCGCCAGCAGTTTGCCCAGGCTCTGGACCGCTACGCCGCCCGTCACCACCGGGAATGCTCCGGCGGAAAGGAACAGCTGGAGGTGGCCTATCAGACGGTCTCCTCCGTCACGGACCCGGCGGCGGAAATAGAGGTCCTCACGGAACAGCTGCGCGCCCATATGGAATCCCACCAGGCGGCGGAGCGAGCCTCCCGGATGTGCCTGTCCGGGCCCCATAAGGACGATCTGGTCATCACCATCGACGGCCGGGAGGCCAAGTCCTACTCCTCCCAGGGCCAGACCCGCACGGCGGCCCTGGCCCTGAAGCTGGCGGAGCGGGAGATCTACCAGAACGCCACCGGCGAGTATCCGGTGCTGCTGCTGGACGACGTGCTGAGCGAGCTGGACCCCCGGCGGCAGGAATTCGTCCTGAACCGCATCGCCGGCGGGCAGGTGTTCATCACCTGCTGTGAGGATGATCGGCTGCAAACGCTTCTTGGGGGAAAAGTGTTCCATGTGAAACAGGGCATCATCGGGTGATGAACATCTCGACCAAACGGTAGCGTGGGAGCCCTGCGACAGAGGTTGTTCCATCAAACACGGACCGATCCAATCACAGTCCCCAACATTAAAAAGTGGAGGTAGACGCGATGAATTGGTACGCAATGCTTCCCGTTCTGGTTTTCGGCGGACCGGCTGCCGGCTTTCTCTGGGAGCTGGCAGTTGGGTTGTTCTGCCGGACAAGGCGCTATCTGCTGTGGGTGCCTGTTCTGGCGGGGGCGCTGGGGCTGGCGCTGTATGCGGCGTCTCCGGTCCACACCCTCCCGTTCTCCTTCCTGCTGCTGTGCTGGGGGCTGTATGGCGGCGGGCTCCTGTTTGGATGGAGCCTGTCCCATCTGCTCCGCGGCGGGGAGGACCGCTTTCAGCGGTATGCTGTCCGTGCCGTCGCCCTCTGCTCCGGTGCGGCGCTGGCCATCGGCTTCGGCGTGCTGATTTCCCACGAGGTGCGCAGCGCCAACTATACTATGGTGGGAGAAGACATCAGCGAGGAGCGTGTTCTGGCAGAGATCCCGGAGCTGGCCATTACGGAGACAGACCGGGAGATCCTCTCCGCCCTGGGGGCGAGTCCCTCTGTCCAGGCGGCTGTCGCCGGAGGGCAACCGTTCATCGATCTGCCGCCGGCGGAACACGAGGATATCCAATCCATCTTGTCAGAATTTCTGGACGAAGGGCGCTACCGGTTTTCCGACGCGGGCGTCCTCACCCAGTCCGGGGAGGCCACCTCTCTGTATTACGATATTTTCGACCAGGAGAAGAATGCTCGGATCATGGTCACGGGCCTGGGCACCGGATACCTGCACAAGGCAATCGCTGTCTACGACGGAGATCCGGAAGAGGAATTGTCCATGGTGATCTATGAAAATGACAACGGTGCCTGCCGCAAAATGACAGAGCAGCGGATGTGGTTTTACGACTTCTACGAAACGGAATTGGGCTGAGGCAAGGCTTTTTGTTCCCGCAAAGGGTATGCCGTATCTGTAAGACAACATACCACACCCAATCGGGTGGATTCCCGAAAGGAAAATCTCATGTATCTTCACATCGGCCAAAACGAGATCCTCCCGGACCGCCGGATCATCGGCATCTTCGATTTGGATAAATGCAGCTACGGCAAGCGGACCCGGGAATATCTGGCGGCAGCGGAAAAAGAGGGCGTGGTGCTGGATATCTCCGGCGAGATCCCAAAGTCCTTCGTGGTCTGCGACCACCCCTACCACCGGCAGATCGTCTATCTGTCCCAGTTGAACTCCACCACGTTGCAGAAGCGGGCGGAGAGCTCGCAGTTGGAACTATGACGAAGTATTTTGTTGTGACTTTAAGAAGAAACCAGCCGATGCTGCACTGATATATTCGATAGCATCAGTTTGAACGAACAAAAGGACCATCGTCAGGGCAAGGAGAAACGGGCCGGAGGCGGCTCCGGCCCGGCTCTTCTTGCCTTGGAGCGGATATGAATTCCTGAAAGGAGAACCTGCATGGCAGAAAATGAACTGTTGAATTCCACAGCGGTGGACGCGGGCAACGAATACGACGCGTCCGAGATCCAGGTCCTGGAGGGCCTGGAGGCCGTCCGGAAGCGTCCCGGTATGTATATCGGATCCACCTCCTCCTCCGGCCTGCACCATCTGGTCTATGAGATCGTGGACAACGCCATCGACGAGGCGCTGGCCGGCTACTGCACGGACATCCTGGTGCAGATCAACGAGGGGGACACCATCACCGTTGTGGATAATGGCCGCGGCATCCCCGTGGATATCCAGGCCCAGACCGGCAAGCCCGCGCTGGAGGTGGTGTTCACCATCCTTCATGCCGGCGGCAAGTTCGGCGGCGGGGGCTACAAGGTCTCCGGCGGCCTGCACGGCGTGGGCGCCAGCGTGGTGAACGCCCTTTCCGAGTGGCTGGAGGTACAGGTCCATAAGGATGGGAAGATCTACGAAATGAAATTCTCCCGGGGCCATGTGACCCAGCCCATGACTGTCGTGGGCGAGACGGACCGCACCGGCACCACCGTCACCTTCAAGCCGGACCCGGAGATGTTCGAGGACACGGAGTACAACTATGACATCCTCCACACCCGGATGCGGGAGGAGGCATTCCTGAATGCCGGTCTCCGCATCCGCACCGTGGACAAGCGCCCCGGTAAGGAGCAGGAGGACAATATGTGCTACGAGGGCGGCATCCGGGAGTTCGTCACCTGGCTGAACCGCAGCAAGGATGTCCTCCACAACAATGTGATCTATATGTCCGGCGCCCGGGAGGACTCCGTGGCGGAGGTGGCCATGCAGTACAACGACGGCTACAATGAGACCATCCTCTCCTTCGCCAACAACGTCCACACGCCGGAGGGCGGCATGCACGAGGAGGGCTTCAAGCGGGCCCTGACCAATGTGCTGAATGCCTACGGCCGGAAGATCAAGCTGCTGAAGGACGATGAGAAGGTCTCCGGCGAGGACTGCCGGGAGGGCCTGACCTGCGTCATCTCCGTGAAGCTGACGGAGGCCCAGTTCGAGGGCCAGACCAAGGCCAAGCTGGGCAACAGCGAGATCCGGACCCTGGTGAACAACATCGTCTCCGAAAAGCTGGAGATCTTCCTGGAGGAGAACCCCCAGGTGGGCCGGATGATCCTGGACAAGGCCCTCACCGCCAACCGCGCGCGGGAGGCCGCCAAAAAGGCCAGGGAGTCCATCCGCCGCAAGACGGCGCTGGGCGGCGCCGCCATGCCGGATAAGCTGCGGGACTGCAATGAGAACAACCCGGAGCTCACCGAGCTCTACATCGTGGAGGGCGACTCCGCAGGCGGCTCCGCCACCCAGGGGCGGGACTCCCGGTTCCAGGCCATCCTCCCCCTGTGGGGCAAGATGCTGAATGTGGAAAAAGCCCGGGCGGACAAGGTCTACGGCAACGACAAGCTCCAGCCCGTCATCACCGCCCTGGGCGCCGGCATCGGGGATGAGTTCGACCTGAACAAGCTGCGCTATCACAAGGTCATCATCATGGCCGATGCCGATGTGGACGGCTCCCACATCCGCACGCTGCTGCTGACCTTCTTCTTCCGTTTCATGCGGCCTCTGATCGAGCACGGCTATGTCTACTCCGCCGTGCCCCCCCTGTACAAGCTGGTGCGGGGCAAGACCACCCGGGTGGCGTTCTCGGACGAGGAGCGGGACCGGGTCTCCGCGGAGCTGCGGGGAGACAATCCCAACACCAAGGTGATGATCAGCCGCTTCAAGGGCCTGGGCGAGATGGACTACCACGAGCTATGGGAGACCACCATGGACCCCGCCACCCGGACCCTGCGCCGCATCACCCTGGACGACGCCGTGGCCGCGGATGAGACCTTCACCGTCCTCATGGGCGAGAGGGTGGAGCCCCGGAAGGAGTTCATCGAGCGCAACGCCAAGTACGCGGTGAACCTGGACTATTAAGAGTGAAGAGTTGAGAGTTCAGAGTGAAGATAGGCTGCAAATATCTCCACTCTCCACTCTTCACTCTCTACTCTATCCCTAGAGATGGAGGAATGGTAAAAGTATGAGCAAAAAGCCCCAATATGATCCCGAGGAGATCCGGTATCCTGATCAGAAGATCGTGGACTCGCCGCTGGTCCCCGAGATGGAAAAATCTTATATTGAGTACGCCATGAGCGTCATCGTGGGCCGGGCCCTGCCGGATGTGCGGGACGGTCTGAAGCCCGTCCACCGCCGCATCCTCTACGCCATGTACGAGGACGGCCTGACCGTGGACAAGCCCTTCAAGAAGTCCGCCACCTGCGTGGGCGACGTGCTGGGCCGGTATCACCCCCACGGCGACGCCAGCGTGTACGATGCTCTGGTCCGCCTGGCCCAGGACTTCTCCATGCGCTATCCCCTGATCGACGGTCACGGAAACTTCGGCTCCGTGGATGGCGATCCACCGGCGGCCTACCGGTACACGGAGGCCCGCCTGGCCCGCCTCTCCGACGAGATGCTGCGGGACATCGAAAAGGACACCGTGGACTGGGACCCCAACTTTGACGAGACCCGGAAGGAGCCCCGGGTCCTGCCCTCCCGGTTCCCCAACCTGCTGGTGAACGGCTCCAGCGGCATCGCCGTGGGCATGGCCACCAACATCCCGCCCCACAACCTGAAGGAGGTCATCGGCGCCTGTATCTGCGTGCTGGACAACCCGGAGGCCCAGCTGTCCGACCTGATGCAGTACATCAAGGGGCCGGACTTCCCCACCCGGGGCATCATCATGGGCCGCAGCGGCATCCGCCAGGCGTACGCCACCGGCCGGGGCCGGGTGGTCATCCGGGCCCGCCACGAGTTCGAAGAATTCGGCAACGGCCGCACCCGCATCATCATCACCGAGATCCCCTATCAGGTGAACAAGCGGATGCTCATCAAGAGTATGGCGGACCAGGTGGAGGACAAGCGGCTGGAGGGCATCAGCGATATCCGGGACGAGACGGACCGCAACGGCATGCGCATCGTCATCGAGCTGAAGCGGGACGCCAATCCCCAGGTGGTGCTGAACCGGCTGTTCGCTCAGACCCAGCTGCAGACCAGTTTTGCCATCAATATGCTGGCCCTGGTGAACAACCAGTCCCAGCCCAAGATCCTCTCCCTGCGGCACATCATCGACGAGTACCTGGCCTTCCAGGAGGAGATCATCACCCGCCGGACCAGATACGACCTGCGGAAGGCCCAGGAGCGGGCCCACCTGCTGGAAGGCCTGCTGATCGCCCAGGACAACATCGACGAGGTCATCAAGATCATCCGCAGCAGCTACGACAACGCCAAGGAGAACCTGATGGCCCGCTTCGGTCTGGACGATGTCCAGGCCCAGGCCATCTGCGATATGCGGCTCATCGCCCTCCAGGGCCTGAACCGGGAGAAGCTGGAAGCGGAGTACAAGGAGCTGGAGGAGAAGATCGCCTACTACAATAAGGTCCTCTCCGACGAGGCCCTGGTCCGCCAGATCCTGAAGGAGGAGCTCCAGGCCATCTCCGACAAGTTCGGCGACGACCGGATCACCGAGATCCAGGACGTGGAGGATGAGATCGACATCGAGGACCTGATCGACGAGGAGGAGTGCGTCTTCACCCTGACCCAGGCGGGCTATATCAAGCGGACGCCGGTCAGCGAGTACGCCGCCCAGTCCAAGGGCGGCATGGGAAAGAAGGGCATCACCACCCGGGAGGAGGACTCCGTGGCGGAGGTGTTCACCGCCTCCACCCACGACTATATCCTCTTCTTCACAGACACCGGCAAGGTCTACCGGAAGAAGGGCTACCAGATCCCCGAGTCCGGCAAGGCCGCAAAGGGCACCAACATCGTCAACATCCTCCAGGTGGAGCAGGGGGAGCGGATCCAGGCCATGATCCACACCCGGTCCATTGAGGACGACGGCCGGTTCCTCTTCATGGTGACCCGGAACGGCACCGTGAAGCGCCTGCCGGCCAACACGCTGAAGAACCTGCGGAACAACGGCATCCGGGCTCTGCGGATGGAGTACGGGGACCAGCTGATCGCCGTCCGGGAGACCGACGGAAAGCAGAAGATCCTCATCGCCACCCACGACGGCATGGCGGTCTGCTTTGACGAAAACGATGTGCGGCCCATGGGCCGGGACGCCGTGGGTGTCCGGGGCATCCGCCTCCGGGAGGGCGACTACGTGGTGGGCGCCGCCCGGGCCAAGCCGGACCACGAGGTCCTCTCCATCACGGAGAACGGCTACGGCAAGCGGACGCCTGTGGAGGAGTACCGCATCACCAACCGGGGCGGTCTCGGCATCAAGAACTACATGGTGACGGATAAGACCGGCTCCGTGGTGGGCATCAAGGTGGTGGACGGAACCGAGGACCTGCTGCTGGTGACCCAGGCAGGCATCCTGATCCGCACCCCTGTGGAAAACATCCGAACTGCCGGCCGGGCCACCCAGGGCGTCATCGTCATGCGGTTCAAGGAAGAGGGAGATCAGGTGATCTCCATGGCTCTGACGGAGCATGAGGAGGAAGAAACTTCCACCGAACCGGCGGAGCCGTAAAGGCCCTCGATAGAGCCGTAGGGGCGGACCTGTGTGTCCGCCTGCCGGATTTCCGCCGGCCCCCTGCGGGAGCGTAGGGGCGGTTATCAACCGCCCGGAAAATTCAGCCATGTTGATGGCTGATCCATTCCACCCCCCATTTTCTTTTCGGTCTTGCCGAAAAGAAAACGGGCCGTGGACGGTCCAAAAGAAAAGAACGCTTTTGACGCGCTCCGGTGCAGTGGCCCTCCGCACGACGGGGGTCGGCGTGAGATAGTGCCTGCGGGTTTGCGATGGCTCCCCGACGGGCGCGGCGTGGTGCCGCAGAGACTTGACAGCGGATTCCCGCGGCGCGGGTACCGACGAAAATCGGGGTGTAAAACCGCATTTGACCAGCTCCTCTTTCCGCGCGTTCCGCTTCGCTACGCGCTCCCTTGGCGGTCGTGGCGGCTTGTACCACACAGGACCGAAAACCTTTCCGCATCCCCGTAGGGGCCGATGCCCTCATCGGCCCGTTGGGAAATCCTCCCAGAAAGAATGTAGGGGCGGCAATCTGCCGCCCGCGGAAACGGATATGATTATTTCACAGCCACAGCACCAAGAAAAAAGCGCGGCCATTTGGCCGCGCTTAATCTTTGAACTCAAAGAGTTTATAAAGCGGAATATTCAGAGCATTGGCAATATCGATCAGAGTATCTACGCTACAGGAGCTGACTCCGGTTTCGATGCGCTGGATGAAGTTTCGGCTTATTCCATCTTCTCCACAGGCGTCTGCAAGCTGTTCCTGAGTTAACCGTTGTTCTTTTCTATAATGCAGAATGTTCAAACCGATTTGAATCCATT
>DWZJ01000055.1 GCA_019118245.1 Candidatus Oscillibacter excrementigallinarum | reverse complement strand
AATGAGGACTTCTTCATATACATCAGTAATATCTTTTCCAACGTTCCGTTCAATATTGTCCCAGGCAAACCTGACACCAAACTCAAAATATTTTCCAGCCTGCATGGTGCGCATAGTTTCTGTCCGTACATCTTTACAGAAGTTTTATCATGGCCTCCTGACTGAGAAAACGCTCTCCCCCAAAACAATCCGCAATATTCGAAGTGTATTTCACAAGACGGTGGAGCAAGCTGGGAGGAATACGGAGCAATCCGACAGATCTCTGTGACCTGCGGAGGGTCCGGCGGAAAGAGATCCATCCCCTGGAGCAGGATGAGATCGCCGCCTTTCGGAAGGCCATTGAGGGCTGTAAGCACGAACTTGTCTACCGGGTGACGCTGTTTACCGGAATGCGGCAGGGCGAGATCCTGGGCCTGGCATGGGATGGTGTGGACTTTCAGCACAATGCGCTGTATGTCAACAAGCAGTGCAGACCCATTGGGCCACGCGACTACCGGCTTTACGCTGGATGTTTACGGGCATATCGCTCATAAAGATACGCCGGCAGTCCGCGGACCGGCTGGAGCAGCTTATCCGCAAGATCTCCGGGTAAGCTGTTCCCGGAAGATTGTGAAAAAATCTTGTAAGGGTCAAGGGGTATGACAAAACCCTAAAACCATTGCGGTTTCAGGGTTTTGCCTGGCGCAGAAGGAGGGATTTGAACCCTCGCGGCGTTTTTTAGACACCCTACTCCCTTAGCAGGGGAGCCCCTTCGGCCTCTTGGGTACTTCTGCAGATCCGATATGCAATGTTAAAGATGTGGCGGAGAGAGTGGGATTCGAACCCACGGACGCTTGCGCGTCGCCGGTTTTCAAGACCGGTTCCTTCAACCGCTCGGACATCTCTCCATGGCGGAAAGAAGCTGTCCTCTGTCGGACGCCTGATTATTATACTATACCCGCTTCCGATTTGTCAACATCATCCTCCATTTTTATTTTTTTAATTTTTTTCAATTTAGGGGTTGCATTTCCAGAAACAGTGTGCTATTATAATTGAGCTGACTTCGAGCAGCGCTTTCCGGGTGTGGCGCAGTTGGTAGCGCGCTTGACTGGGGGTCAAGAGGCCGTGAGTTCAAGTCTCGCCACTCGGACCATGTCGGAGCAAAGTTCGCTTTGCTCCGACATTTTTTTGTTTTCGGCAGAAAAGAATGTCATCCGCCTGATCCCTTGCTCTTCCTTTCCAACGGCGAGCCCAACGAGGCGGGTGCCGCTGGCGGGTTTCCCTGCAGGCGGAATTTTTCTCCGTCCAGAAATACCGTTTTGAACCGTCCCTTCCGAATCGGCCCAAGTCACTTTGGCTTGGGCTGATTTCTTTTTTTCAGGGCTGTTCTCCCCGCTATGAAACTTTTTTCGACAGGCTATCGTCTATATAGTAGACCCAGCCCGGATGCACCGGCCCCAAAGGAGGAACTCCCATGGCCCGCACAAACGAAAGCGGCAATTCCCTACATACCCACAGAAGGCGGTGCAGGAAGCGTGTCCGCAGGACGCGCTGGCCCCTGACGCTCTTCTGTATGTGCTTTATCCTGTCCGCCGCGGTCTGGGCCCTCCATGCCGCGAAAGCGGTCTCTGTCCCCATGTCTCCGCTGGATCCCTCCGAGCAGCTGGAGGAGCCGGAGATCCCGGAAGTTCCTAAGGCCCCAGAAGTTCCGGAGCCCTCGGAGATGCCGGAGGTCGATCCCCCGGCGCCGGACCCTCTGCCGGAGGATCCCGGCACGGTCTCTCCGGACGACTGGCAGCTCCTGCTGGTGAACCGCTGGAACCCCATCCCCGACGGATATACGTTCGAGCTGACGCAGCTGAAACAGGGCCACGCGGTGGACGCCCGGGCCTACCCGGACCTGCAGGAGATGATGGACGCCTGCCGGGCGGCGGGTCTGGACCCGAAGATCTGCTCCTCCTACCGGACGCAGGACAAGCAGCAGGAGCTGTATGAGAACAAGATCCAGCGGCTGATGGACGAGGGGTATTCCTACGAACGCGCCGTGGAAGAGGCGGGGACCGTGGTGGCGGTGCCGGGCACCAGCGAACACCAGACGGGCCTGGCTCTGGACATCGTGGATGCCTCTTACCAGATCCTGGATGAGGAGCAGGAGAACACCCAGGTGCAGCAGTGGCTGATGGAGCACAGCTGGGAATACGGCTTCGTGCTGCGCTATCCCAACGGGAAGAGCGAGACGACCGGCATCATCTACGAGCCCTGGCACTACCGCTATGTGGGCCGGGAGGCCGCCCGGGAGATGACCGAGCTGGGCCTGTGCCTGGAGGAATATGTGGCGTGGCTCTCCGCCCAGTGAGGCACCAACAAAAAAGCACCTTGGACAGTCTGGCTGTCCAAGGTGCCTTTTCGTATCGAGGTTAGCTCACTGTCTCCTGGCCGTGCGGTAGTCGTCGCCGGACCGGTAGAAGGGGCATTCCCGGGTGCCGCCCCGGAGGAACCGCTCCATCTCATCCTCGTCCAGGTCCGCCTCGCAGACGTAGGCCTCCAGCTCGTCGTCATAGTCGTACCAGACGCATTCCTCGCAATTTGCCGCCATGGTCTCCCCTCCTCACAGCAGGACGGTGTACAGGCCGTCCACATCCAGTTTTTCCCGCACCACTAGGGCCTCCAGGTCCTCCCGGGCGTCCGGCGGCGCGGACCAGCACATCCCGCAGCCGGCGGTGATGCTCCGGGGCACCGGGATCAGCCGCCCGGGCAGCCCCGCGTCCCGGCAGGCCCGCTCCATGGCCATGGCCCCGGTGGTGGTGGCGAAGGTCACCACGAACCGCTCCCGCTTCTCCCGCATGGTCACAGGGCCTCCGCCGCCAGGGTGCGGACCGCCTCCGCCGCGGCAATGGTCTCTTCCTCCGTGTTGAAGTAGGACCAGGAGAACCGGACCGCCCCCTGGTCCTCGGTCCCCAGAGCCCGGTGGAGCCGGGGGGCGCAGTGGGCGCCGGGGCGGGTGGCGATCTGGAACCGCTCCGCCAGCTCGTCCGATATCTCCGACGAGTCCAGATCCGCGATATTCAGGGCCACGATGGGCGCCCGTTCCTGTATAGTGAAATCCCCATACACCGTCACGCCGGGAATGGTTTTGACGGTTTCATAGAATCGCCGGGCCAGCGCGTCCTCGTGGGCGCGGACCGCGTCCCAGCCGGTGCGCTCCAGAAAGGCCAGGGACGCCCCCAGTCCGGCGATGCCATGGCTGTTGAGGGTCCCCGCCTCCAGCCGGGTGGGATACGCCTCCGGCTGGGTCTCGGAATAGCTCTGGACGCCGGTGCCCCCCACGGCGAAGGGATGGATCTCGACGCCTTCCCCCACGCAGAGGCCGCCGGTGCCCTGGGGGCCCATCAGGCTCTTGTGGCCGGTGAAGCACACCACGCTGATGTGCTGCTTCTCCATGTCGATGGGAAACACCCCGGCGGTCTGGGAGGCGTCCAGGATGAACAGCAGCCCGTGCTGATGGCAGAAGTCCCCCACCCGCTGGATGTCCACCAGGTCCCCGGTCAGGTTGGAGCCGTGGGTGCACACCACGGCCTTCGTGTTGGGCCGCAGGAGCCGGGCAAAATCGGCGTAGTCGATCCTCCCCCGCCGGTTGGCGGGAACGAAGTCCACCTCCGCCCCCTGGGAGCGGAGCCGGTACAGCGGCCGCAGGACGGAATTGTGCTCCAGATCCGTGGAGAGCACATGGTCCCCCGGCCCCAGCAGGCCGGAGATGGCGATGTTCAGGGCCATGGTGGAGTTGGGGGTAAAGGCCACCTGGTCCGCCCGGGGACAGCCGAAGAGGCTTGCCAAGGTCTGCCGGACGCCGTAGATGCTCCGGGCCGCCTCCAGCGCCTCCGGATGGGTTCCCCGGCCACTGTTGCCGTAGCCGTCCATGGCGGCGGCCACCGCCTCCGCCACGCCGGGGGGCTTGGGCCGGGTGGTGGCGGCGTTGTCCAGGTAGATCATGGCTTGATGACCTTCCCGGCGTTCGCCAGGGTCTCCACGATGGAATACATATTGGTGACGCCGCCCACCGCCAGCTGGTCCGCCAGACCATAAAAGTTCAGACAGGTGCCGCAGGTGAGGATCTCCACCCCCTGAGCCTCCAGGCCCTTCAGGTCCTCCAGGGACTCGGAGCCCTCCACCGTCAGCCTGGCGCCGCCGTTGTAGAACAGCATGGTCTTGGGCAGCTGGGGCAGCTGAGTCACGGCGAAGAGGAAGCTCTTCATCAGCAGTTTCCCCAGCTCGTCGCTGCCCCGACCCATGGTCTCCGCATCCACGGCCACCACCAGGTCGCCCCGCTGGTCCGGGGCGCAGACCAGGGCGGGCTCCTCCACCGGAGCGTCCCCCACCGGCGCTGCCACCTCCATGGTCACCACGAAGAGGCGCTCCCCCTTCTTCTCCGACTTCACCGGCAGGCGGTTCCCCGCCGCCATCCGCGTCAGGTTCTGGACGGCGATCTCGTTGTCCACCCGGACCTCCAGGGTCCCGGGCTCCGTCAGCTCCCGCAGGGCGCGGGTGGCCTTCACCACCGGAATGGGGCACTGGTCCCCCACCGCATCTACAATGACCGTTTTCATCCTGGCTCCCTCTTTCTCCATCATAGTGTTTTTTCTATTGTAACCTCTCCAAGCCGCAAAAACAAGGGTTCTCTTTTCAGAAGAACAGCGATCAGGAAAAATATCAGTGCCGTACGGAAAATTCCGACTATTTTCCCGCTTTTTGGGGTAAATTTCTTGACAGGAGCCAGGCGCTGCACGTACAATAAGACAAATCCTGGACACCGCGGCACTTGACGCGGTGGAGTTTCGGAAGATTCGAGGTCGTATCCATGAAGACACCCTTTGTCACAAGAGACCAGCTGGAGGCCATCGCCGCCCAGTATCCCACCCCCTTCCACCTCTACGACGAGCGGGGCATCCGGGAAAACGCCCGCCGCCTGCGGCAGGCCTTTGCCTGGAACCCGGGCTATCGGGAGTATTTCGCCGTGAAGGCCACCCCAACCCCGGCGATCCTGAAGCTCCTGCACGAGGAGGGCTGCGGCTGCGACTGCTCCTCCCTGACGGAGCTGATGATGTCGGAGCGGTGCGGCATCACCGGGGAGGACATCATGTTCTCCTCCAACGACACCACGGCAGAGGAGTTCCAGCTGGCGGACCGGCTGGGAGCCGTCATCAACCTGGATGACCTGACGCTGGTGGACTATCTGGTGCAGTCCACCGGCCATGTGCCGGAGAAGGTCTGCTGCCGCTACAACCCCGGCGGCGTGTTCACCCTGGGCGAGACCCGGGAGGGCTTCCAGGTGATGGACAACCCCGGCGACGCCAAGTACGGCATGACCCGGGCCCAGATCGCCGAGGCGTTCACCCGCCTGGCCGCCATGGGGGTGAAGGAGTTCGGCATCCACGCCTTCCTGGCCTCCAATACCCTGTCCAACGACTACTACCCCGCCCTGGCCCGGATCCTCTTCCAGCTGGCGGCGGAGTTGAAGGAGGAGACCGGCGTCCACATCACCTTCATCAATCTCTCCGGCGGCGTGGGCATCCCCTACCGGTCGGAGCAGCCCGCCAACGACATCGCCGCCATCGGCGAAGGGGTCCGCCGGGTCTATGAGGAGATCCTGGTGCCTGCCGGCATGGGTAACGTGGCCCTGTACACGGAGCTGGGCCGGTTCATGCTGGGGCCCTACGGCCACCTGGTCACCCGGGCCATCCACGAAAAGCACATCTACAAGGAGTACATCGGCGTGGACGCCTGCGCCTGCAACCTGATGCGTCCGGCCATGTATGGCTCCTACCACCACATCACCGTCATGGGCAAGGAGGACCTGCCCTGCGACCACAAGTACGACGTGGTGGGCAGCCTGTGCGAGAACAACGACAAGTTCGCCGTGGACCGGATGCTGCCCAAGGTGGACATGGGGGACCTGCTGGTGATCCATGACACCGGCGCCCACGGCTTCTCCATGGGCTACAACTACAACGGCAAGCTCCGCTCCGCCGAGCTACTGCTGAAGGAAGACGGCTCCGTGGAGCTGATCCGCCGGGCCGAGACGCCGGAGGATTACTTCCGCACCGTGGTGTGGTGAACCCATATTTCCTGATCTGAAGCCCGCCTGTTTGTTTCAAACAGGCGGGCCTCTTTTGTAAAATAAATGTAAAACACTATGCAGCCAGTTAATTGTAATCCCATGCGCAAACGGCTAGAATAAAAGCGGAAACACTGCCAGGGCCGCCCTCCAGCCGCCGCGCCGCCGGGGGATGGCGGTGGAAAGGAGCGGTAAAAACGGCGCTGGCCATATTTGAAACCAGAAAGGAAGCCTGTAAGATGAAGAAGCTTGTCACCATGTTTCTGACCCTGGTCCTGTGCGTCGGGGCCATCTGCGTTCCCGCCTCCGCCTACTATACGGAGGTCACCGAGATGACCTATGTGACCCCCAGCAACAGTTCCATCGGCACAACTACCTGCACCCGGACGGACGAGGGCGGGAAGACCCATACCGTTTACATCTTCCCTGCCGGCACCACGTTTGACTGCAGATCCGACGGTACCGTCCTGATGATCTACGCGTGGACGCTGGAGTCCCTGAACAACCGCACCGCCGGCTATTTCAATTCCGGTTACGCGTACCTGGCCAATTCCTATGACTCCCCGGATTTTGTCCCGGAGCCGGGCGTGGTCTACCTGCTAGAGGAGACCAATACCATGGACTTTGCCCAGGATATGTACATCATGGTGGAGGGCGGCGCCAGCCAGTCCGAGACCCCGGAGGAGCCCGAGGAGACCACAGAGCCGGAGCCCTCCGCCAGCCCCTTCGGCGACGTAGCGGAGTCCGCCTACTACTATGATCCCGTGCTGTGGGCCGTGGAGGAGGGCATCACCACCGGCCGGTCTGCCACCTCCTTCGCCCCCAATGACACCTGCACGGAGGCCAACATCCTGACCTTCCTGTGGCGCGCCTACGGCGAGCCCGCCTCCAAGACCACGGAGAACCCCTTCGGCACCGCCGTCAACACCGGCAGCTACTACTATGACGCCGCTCTGTGGGCCTATGAGCAGGGCATGATCGATGAGACCTTCGATCCCAACACGGCCTGTACCCGTTCCCAGGCGGTGTACTTCATGTGGGTCGCCGCCGGCTCCCCCGATGACGCAGCGGCTGCCTCCTTCACCGACGTGGCTGCCGATGCCTCTTACGCCGACGCCGTGAACTGGGCCGTGGCCCAGGGCGTCACCACCGGCCGCACCGCCAGCACCTTTGCCCCCGACGACACCTGCACCCGCGGCAACATCGTCACCTTCCTGTACCGGGATCTGGCGGAGTAATTTCATTCTCCCAAAATAGAGACCGCCCCGCCTGCCGAGCAGGCGGGGCACTTTTTATGAAAAAATGGTCCCGCCGGAAGCCTCCGGCGGGACCATCTTGGTGCGGTGGAAACCAGATCAGTGGAGCAGCTCGGCGGCCAGGGCGTCCGCCAGGGACTCCAGGCTCCGGCGCTGGGCGTCCTTCACGGAGGACTTCAGGGTCACGGTGCCCTCCATCACCCGCATCTCCTTCATGCCCTCCAGGAGCTTGGTCATCAGCATCCCGGAGCGGGCTGCCCAGGTTCCGTTCTCAATGAGGGCCACGGAGCGGTTCCGCAGGCCGTGGCAGGCCAGGTCCCGCAGGAAGTTCTCCATAGGGGTGTAGATCTCTCCGTTGTATGTAGCGGAGGCCAGCACCAGGTGGCTGCACCGGAACGCCTCGCTGACCAGATACGACACGTCGGTCTGGGACACGTCATACAGGGCGATATTCCGGATGCCCTTCTCCGCCAGGCGGCATGCCAGGATCTCGGCGGCGTTCTCCGTGTGGCCGTAGATGGAGCCGCAGAAGATGGCCACGGACTTGTCCTCCGGGGTATAGGTGCTCCACAGCTGGTACTTCTCCAGGAACCAGCCAATGTTCTCCCGCCAGATGGGGCCGTGAAGGGGGCAGATCATATGGATGTCCACCTCTGCTGCCCGCTTCAACAGGGCCTGGACCTGGGCGCCATACTTGCCCACGATGTTGGTGTAGTACCGGCGGGCGTCGTCCAGCCAGTCCCGCTCAAAGTTCACCTGGTCGGCGAAGATGTTGCCGTTCAGGGCACCGAAGGTGCCGAAGGCATCGGCGGAGAACAGCACCTTGTCGGTGGTGTCGTAGGTCACCATCACCTCCGGCCAGTGGACCATGGGGGCCATCAGGAAGGTGAAGGTGTGGCGGCCGGTGGTGAGGGTGTCTCCCTCCTTCACCACCACAGTGCGATCAGAGATATCACAGTCAAAGAACTGGCCGATCATGGGCACGGTCTTGGCGTTGGCCACCACCTGAGCATTGGGCCAGCGGCGCAGCAGACCCCCCAGGGTGGCACAGTGGTCCGGCTCCATGTGGTTCACCACCACATAGTCCAGGGGACGGCCTGCCAGGGCGAATTCCAGGTTCTCAAAGAACCGCTCCCCCACGGCCTTGTCCACCGTATCCAGCAGAACGGTTTTTTCGTCCAGCACCAGATAGGCGTTGTAGCTGACACCCCGGGGAATGGGGAATACATTCTCAAATTTGGCCAGCCGCCGGTCGGAGGCGCCCAGCCAGTAGAGGTCCTCGCGGATGTTCGTCACGCAGTGCATACTTTTGTTTCTTCCTTTCTCATGCGCAGAGCGCAGCAAAGCGGTGTAGCGTAACTATCCTACACCGCTTTGCGTATTTCGTCAAGTCTCCCGGAAGCGTTCCAGGACCTCCGCGTCTCGCTGCCGCTGTTCCTCGATGGACTGCTGCAGCAGCATATCCTTCACCTTCATCAAACGGGTGGTGGTGGCCCGGTCGTTTTCGTCCAGCTTCATGGTGATATAGCGGATGGAGTCCTGGGTGTTGGGGATCACCACATACTCCAGGGCGTTCACCCGGCGGCGTGTCTTTTCGATCTCCTCCGCCATCAGCTGGGCGGCCTTCTCCACCTCCGCCAGCTTCAGCATCTTCCGGAACACCTTCCCCAGGGCGTCCACGGCGGTGTCCAGCTCGCCGGAGGTGGCGGCGAAGCCGTAGGGGTAGATGTCCGCGTCGGACCGGGTCTGGGTCTGGAAGTCATACACCGGCACATTGACCGACATGATGTTCTTGGTGGTCTGGGTCAGCTTCACGCTCTGCTTGGGATACAGCAGCGCCTGCTCCAGAGCCTGGGAGCTCATCAGGGCGGAGGCTACCGTGAACGCGTCGTGGACCGTCATCAGCTCCTCCTCCACCTCCTGCCGGAGGCTTCTGACCTCCCGGACCGTGTCCAGGAACTGCTTCATCAGCTCATCCCGCTTGTCTTTCAGCAGCTTGTGGCCCCGCTGGGCGGTGCGCAGCTTCCCTTTCAGGCGGGTGAGCTCCATCCGGGTGGGGTTGACCGTGACATTGGGCATAGGTCATTCCCTCCTTTACGCCTCGTCCTTCTTGGGCCAATACTTTTCGATATACTCCGGCTTGATGCGTTTCAGCTCACTCTTGGGCAGGATGCTCAGCAGCTCCCAGCCCAGGTCCAGCGTCTCCTGGATGGAGCGGTTCTCCTCGTAGCCCTGGTTCACGTACCGCTTTTCGAACTCGTCGGCGAATTTGGCGTACAGCAGGTCCGTGGGCGTCAGGGCAGCCTCGCCCAGGATGCTCATCAGCTCCTTGTTGTCCTTGCCAGTGGAGTAGGCGGCGAACAGCTGGTTCATGGTGCCGGCGTGGTCCTCCCGGGTCTTGCCCTCGCCGATGCCCTTGTCTTTCAGACGGCTCAGAGACGGCAGCACGTCCACCGGCGGGTGGATGCCCTGGCGGTACAGCGCCCGGGAGAGGATAATCTGCCCCTCGGTGATATAGCCCGTCAGGTCCGGGATGGGGTGGGTCTTGTCGTCCTCCGGCATGGTCAGGATGGGGATGAGGGTGATGGAGCCCTTCTTCCCCAGCTGGCGGCCGGCCCGCTCGTAGATGGTGGCCAGGTTCGTGTACAGGTACCCCGGGAAGCCCCGTCTGCCGGGGACCTCCTTCTTGGCGGCGGAGACCTCCCGCAGGGCCTCGGCGTAGTTGGTGATGTCGGTCATGATGACCAGCACGTGCATATCCTTCTCAAAGGCCAGGTACTCCGCGGCGGTCAGGGCCATCCGGGGGGTGGCGATGCGCTCCACCGCCGGGTCGTTGGCGAGATTGGAGAACATGACCGTCCGGTCGATGGCGCCGGTGCGCTTGAACTCACTGACGAAGAACTCCGACTCCTCGAAGGTGATGCCGATGGCGGCGAACACCACGGCGAACTTGGAGGTGTCGTCCCCGATGACCTTGGCCTGCCGGGCGATCTGGGCCGCCAGGTTGGCGTGGGGCAGGCCGGAGCCGGAGAAGATGGGCAGCTTCTGCCCCCGGACCAGGGTGTTCAGCCCGTCGATGGTGCTGACGCCGGTCTGGATGAACTCGTTGGGGTAGTCCCGGGCCGCCGGGTTCATGGGCAGGCCGTTGATGTCCCGGTATTCCTCTGCCAGGATCTCCGGGCCGCCGTCGATAGGCCGGCCCATGCCGTTGAACACCCGGCCCAGCATATCGGCGGACACGCCCAGCTGCAGCGGGTGGCCCAGGAAGCGGACCTTGGCGTCCGCCAGGTTGATGCCGGCGGCGGACTCGAACAGCTGGACCACGGCGGTGTCTCCGTTGACCTCCAGCACCTGGCCCCGGCGGACGGAGCCGTCGTGGAGCTCCACCTCCACCAGCTCATCATAGGTGACGCCGTCCACCATGCGGACGATCATCAGGGGGCTGGCGATCTCCTCTACCGTCCTGTATTCCCGGATCATGCGTCCTCCCCTCCTTCCTCCGCGATGGCGGCGATCTCCTGCTCCATTTCAGCGGAGATCTGTTCATAGACCTGCTGGTATTCCTCTGCCGGCACGCTCTTGGCCCGGCCCAGCTTCTCCCGGGAGGGGACGGCGAAGAGCTTGCCCACGGCCGCGCCGCCGGCAATGGCCTCCCGGCACAGCTGGTCGTACCGCAGGATCATGGCCAGCAGGCGCTCCTGCCGGTCGTAGTCGGAAAAGCTGTCCACATCCGCGAAGGCGTTCTGCTGCAAAAAGTCCTCCCGCACCATCCGGGCGGTCTCCAGCGTCAGCTGATCCGCCGGGGACAATGCGTCCTTGCCCACCAGCTGGACGATCTCATTCAGGCTGGCCTCCTGCTGCAGGATGCTCATGGCCTTGCCCCGGTCCTCCAGGAATTCCGGCCCCAGGTTCTCGTCGAACCAGGGCTTCAGGGAGTCCAGGTACAGGGAGTAGGAGTTCAGCCAGTTGATGGCCGGGAAGTGGCGCTTGTAGGCCAGGGACGAATCCAGGGCCCAGAAGACCTTGACGATCCGCATGGTGGCCTGGGCCACGGGCTCGGAGAGGTCGCCGCCGGGCGGCGATACGGCGCCCACGGCGGTCAGGCTGCCCCGGCGGTCGTCGGAGCCGATGCAGGCCACGCTGCCGGCCCGCTCATAGAACTGGGCCAGGCGGGAGGCCAGGTAGGCGGGATAGCCCTCCTCGCCGGGCATCTCCTCCAGCCGGCCGGACATCTCCCGGAGGGCCTCCGCCCAGCGGGAGGTGGAGTCGGCGATGACCGCCACGTCGTAGCCCATGTCCCGGAAGTACTCCGCGATGGTGATGCCGGTGTAGACGCTGGCCTCCCGGGCGGCCACGGGCATATCGGAGGTGTTGGCGATCAGCACCGTCCGCTTCATCAGGGACTCGCCGGTGCGGGGGTCCTTCAGCTCCGGGAACTCCCGCAGCACGTCCGTCATCTCGTTGCCCCGCTCACCGCAGCCGATGTAGACCACGATGTCCACGTCGGACCACTTGGCCAGCTGGTGCTGCACCACGGTCTTGCCAGAGCCGAAGGGCCCGGGCACGGCGGCGGTGCCGCCCTTGGCGATGGGGAACATGGTGTCGATGACCCGCTGGCCGGAGCACAGGGGCCGCTTGGGAGGATACTTGTGCTTGTAGGGCCGCCCTACCCGGACCGGCCACTTCTGCACCATGGTGAGGGCCACGTCCTCCCCCTTGTCGGTACGGAGGGTGGCCACGGTCTCCTCCACGGTGAAGGAGCCGCTCCGGATGTCCGTGATGGTGCCGCTCAGGTTGGGGGGCACCATGATCTTGTGGAGCACCACCGGCGTCTCCGGCACGGTGCCGATGACGTCGCCGCCCACCACCTTCGTGCCGGGCGTCACCGCAGCGGTGAAGTCCCACTTCTTCTCCCGGTCCAGGGCGGGGACCTCCACGCCCCGGGTGATGTTGGCCCCCACCTTCTCCACGATCTTCTCCAGAGGCCGCTGGATGCCGTCATAGATGCCCTCGATCATGCCGGGGCCCAGCTCCACGCTCATGGGGGCGCCGGTGGTGACCACCTCCGCCCCCGGCCCCAGGCCGGAGGTCTCCTCGTACACCTGGATGGAGGCGGAGTCCCCCTTCATGGTCAAAATCTCACCGATCAGCCGCTGGGGGCCGACGCGGACCACGTCGGACATATTGGCGTCCGCCAGGCCCGTGGCCACCACCAGCGGTCCGGATACCTTTACGATCTTACCGCTCAAACTCGCTCAACCTTCTTTCAAACCAGTTTCGCCAGCAGGAATCGGCCCCTTCTGGAAAAGGGCCAGGAAAAACCACGGTTTTTCCGGTTCTTCCGCCTCCAGGCGGAAGAAAACTGTCCAATCATTTTCGGCAGGACATGTGCCTGCCGAAAATACCCCGACTCAGCCGCCTTGGGCGGCGTTCACCAGTCCGCAGACTGGTGAGGGGGTTCAGCGGAGGCGGGCACCGCCCGCCGGAGCGTCTAAGGGGGACCTGTCCCCCTTAGAGAATATCCGCGCCCACCGCCCGTTGAATGGACTTCTGGATATTGCTCATGCCGATGCCAAGAGAGCCCTCCCGGCCGGGGATCAGGATGATGGCGGGCCGCAGCTCGTCCTTGTACCGCTCCAGCACGTCCGGCAGATCCTTCGCCAGCTGCTCCGTCAGATAGATGATGCCGCAGTCGCCGCTCCTGGCCAGCTCCCGGATGGTCTCCCGGGCCTCCTCCGGCGCGGTGACGGGGTACGTCTCCAGCCCCAGGGCCCGGAAGCCCATGACGGACTCCCAGTCGCCGACGGCGGCGATCCGATATGTGGCTGCCATGGCGCCGCCTCCTTACAGATAACTTGCCCGCAGGCGGGTCCGGATCACAGCCGGGTCGATGCCAGCCGCCCGGCCCATCAGGATGATGCGGAGGTTCGTGTACTCCGTCTCCCGGGCCGCCAGATAGCCCACCAGCGGCGCTTCGCCGAAGGGCACGTACCGGGCGCCCGCCAGATAGTCCCCCACCGCGTCGTCACACCTCTTTTCAAACTCCGTCAGGGGACCGCCGCCCAGGGCGTCCGCCCCGGCCTCCGCCGCGGCGCGGAACCGGGTGGTGCCGTACAGCTCCCGCAGGCCGGGCCCGCCGCCGGCGGCGGCCTTCCCCACCGCGTCCGATGAGAGGTCACCCCCCTCCAGCAGCGCGCCCTGGAGAAAGTCCGTGCCCTTCCCCATCCGCAGCGTCCGCACCGCCGTACGCAGGTTCACCGCGTCCACCTGTGCGGCCACATAGCCTCGGAGGAAGCCGCTTCCCGTCTCCTCCGCCAGCGCCGCCATGTCTTGATAGCACCAGCGGTCCAGCACCATGTCCGCCAGCTGGGGGTCCCGGGTGGTCTCCAGCACCTGCCGGGCCTCCGCCACGGCGGCGGCCAGCGTCTCCTGCAGATGCTCCAGGTCCCGCTCCTTCACCGCCGTTTCCAAATCAGCGGCGGGCACCCGGCCCATATCCATCAGCATGGAGCCCGCCGGGACGCCCATGACCTCCGCCTTCAGCAGGGCCTTGACATTGTGATAGTCGTATTTGATCTTGAACAGCTCCAGATACCGCCGGTCCGGCATCCCCTCCGCCAGGTCGGCCATAGTGGCCTCCCGCACAGCAGACAGCGCCGCGTCCATGGCGTCGGGCCGGGCGGCGTCCAGCTGGGGATAGCCCCACTCCTGCAGGAGCTTGGAGCACTCCTCGCCGGTCTTGGCCTCCAGCAGCTGTTCCATCCGCTCCCCGGTCAGCAGGCCGGTCTCCAGGGCCTTCACCCGGGCGGAGATGACCAGGTAATCCGTATCCCGGATGACTGGTTTCCTTGCCAAGTCGCCTCCCCCCTTACGTCTCCGGGAACAGCAGCTTCGCCACCGCTCCCGCGGTCTGCTCCCGCTCTGACCGCACCAGGGCGTCGAAGGTGCAGTTGACCTCGATCCGCCCGTTCTTCAGGATGAAGCCGCCGGAGCACGCCCGGGTCTCCTCCGACACGGTCAGCATGGCCGTGCCCTGGGCCAGGGCGCTGACGCCCGCCGCCACCTTGTTCAGGAAGCTGGCCACCGCGCCGTCCCCCAGGGGCAGCTCCGGTGCCATCTCCTTGGCCAGCAGCTCATTGGCCCGGGCCACTGCGGCCCGGCCGGCGTCCTCCCGGTCCCGGGGGTCGAAGACCACCTCTTCCTTTCCCGTGGAGGAGGCCCGGACCAGCATGGCCGCCAGCAGCTCCACATACTGCTCTCTCGGCAGGGAGCAGAGCTTTTCCAGCGCCCGCTGGTAGGCCCGCTCCACCAGCTCCTGCTTCACAGCCAGCAGGGATTTGCGGGCCTCCATCTGGGCCGCGCTGATCAGGCGCTCCTCCCGCTCCGCCGCGGCCTTCTGGCCCTTGGCCAGCAGGTCGGCGTCCTCAGCCGCCGCCTGGGCGCGGTACTTGGCCCCAATGGCCTCCGCCTGGGCGTTGGCATCCCCCAGGATACGGTCGATCTCCGCCTGGGTGTCCGCATCGATCCGCGCCGTGATCTTTTCGATTCCGTTCATCGCGTGTCACCGCCTTTCCGTCGTGGTGCCGTGGGCCGGCCCATCACAGGGCGTTCATCAGCAGCAGGATGGAGGCCAGCAGGGACAAGATGGCGTAGAACTCCACGATGACGCAGAGGATGATGCCCTTGGACCAGTCGTTGGGCTGCTTGGCCGCGATGGTGATGGAGGCCGCCGCCACACGGCCCTGGTAGATGGCGGACCGGTAGCCGCCGATGGCCATGGGCAGGCAGGACACGGCGATGGTCAGGCCCTGGGTGACAGTCAGGGGCTGGATGCCGCCGGAGAAGGCGCCCATGACGTTCAGGGCGAAGAACCAGATGACCAGGCCGTACAGGCCCTGGGTGCCGGGGATGACCTGCAGGATCAGGCACTTGGAGAAGTGCTCCGGCGCGGTGGACAGCAGGCCCGCGGCGGCCTCACCGGTCATGCCGGTGCCCCGGGCGGAGCCCACGCAGCACAGTCCCACCGCCAGCGCGGCGCCCAGAAATGCAAGTCCGATTCCTCCGAATTGTTCCAGAAAAGCAGTCATGGTCAATTTTCCTCCTTAATATCCACATAATTCGTTTGATATGCCAAGGGACGGAACGGCCTTCCGCCGCTCTCATAGAACCGGTTGAAAAATTCCAGACACTGGAGCCGCAGGTCGTGGACGTAGCAGCCCAGCAGATTCAGCGCAAAATTCAGGGCGTTGCCCAGGGCGGAGATGATGACGAAGGCGATCACGTTGCCCGTCACCGCGCCCAGCTGGTTGAACACGCTGGCGATGATGCTGCCGGACAGCATCAGGGCCATCAGCCGGGAGTAGGACATGATGTCGCTGAAATAGCCGGTGACGCCGTTGTACACCGCGCCAAACACCGACGTGACCTTGCCGAAGCCCCTGGCGTTCCGGCCAGAGCCGACCACCAGCATCACGATGCCCAGGATCAGCACCACCGGGTAGCCCGCCACATTGCCGATGCCCAGCACCGCCAGGCCGCCGCCCAGGAAGATCACCCACCAGGTGCCCTCGTCCCAGATGCCGTCCGCTATGTGGCCGTCCCGGGCCTTCTTCACGAAGCTGATGACCATGCCGGTCAAGATCTGGAGGAAGCCCAGCACCAGCGAGCCCACCAGGATGGCCATGGTGTCCGTCAGGGGGGTGAACAGGTACGGCAGGGCAAAGGTGCTCTCCGGGTCGATGAGCTTTGCCAGCTGGCTGAGGAAGTCCCCGAAGAAGCCGCCGGTCAGCGCCCCCACAATAAAGGTGCTGATGCCGCAGAGCACCAACAGGCCGCCCATGTAATCCATGGTCCCCCGGGCCTTCTTCTTCCAAAGGAACAGCCCCATGGCCAGCATCAACAGGCCGTAGCCCATATCCGCCATCATGATGCCATAAAACAGGATGAAGAACGGCGCCATCAGAGGATTGGGGTCCAGGCTGCCGTACACCGGCAGGGCGTACATATCCGTCACCATGTTCAGCGGCCGGGAGAACCAGTTGTTCCGCAGCCGCACCGGCACATCCGGATACTCGTCCGCCTTCGGGTCCTTCGCCTCCCAGGCGCAGTCCAGCTGGTCCAGCACGTTGCCCACGGCCGCCAGCCGGTCCGCCGGGGCCCAGCCCTCAAAGAAGAGGATGGTCCCGTCGGTGAGGAGGTTCCCGTTCCCCTCCTCCAGTGCGGTGTCGGTCCGCAGCCGGTCCGCATAGAGCCGCAGGGTGTCCCAGTCCGCGCCGCTCTTGCCCAGGGCGGCGGTGGTCTCCTCCTGGCGCCGGCGGTTCTCCGCCAGCTCCCCTTCCAGGCGGCGGAGGTTCTCCGCCGGCGTGCCGGTGAGGCCCTGGAAGGCCGTCACGCTGAATCCCCTGGTCCGCAGGACGTCCAGCGCCGCCTCCTCGTCCGCCCGGTGGCAGATCAGCAGGCAGTAGCGCTGCTGCTTGTCCCCGGAGATCTCCAGCAGCTCGCTGGCGGTCTCTCCCAGCGCCTGCCGCAGGGCCCCCAGGTCCGCCGCCGCAGGACAGACGCCTAACAGGAACGCCGTGTGGGCTGTGCCCGTCTGCTCCAGCGGCAGGTCCAGGTCTTTCCAGGGCTGTAAAGCGGCTTGCTTTGCCAGCAGGCGCCCCTCCTCCGCCTGGAGCTGGGCGGCGGTCTGCACCAGCTCCGCCACCCGGGCGCTGGCGTCCCGGGCCTTGGACGCCGCCTCCCCGCTGAAAAATTCCGTCTGGGTCACCGCCTGCCGCTGGGGGAACAGCCCCTCCCGCACATCGGCGTATTTCTTCACAGCCGACAGGGCGGTGTTCACATCCGCCAGGGCCGCCCGGGTCTCCGCCAGGCGGGAGCTCTCCCGCTCCAGCAGGCCGGCCCAGTCCTCCCCGGCGCTCTCCGGCTCCCGGATCTCCACGCACCCCAGCCGCTGGAGCTGCCGCAGCAGCTCCTCCCGGCGGGCAGCCATGGCGACCACCCGGAGCCTCTTCATCTTCACAATGGCCATGTCAGTCTTTCACAACCCTTCCGACGATGAGATCGGCGGCGGCGTCCAGCCGGGTCTCCGCCTCCCGGCGCAGGGCCTCGCCCTCCGCCCGTGCGTCCCGGCGGATCTCCTCCCCCCGGGCCGCCGCCCGGGTCTCCGCCTGCTGGAGCAGCTCCCTGCTCCGTTCCGCGGCGGAGGTCCGTGTCTGCTGTAAAAGCGCAAGGCCCTCCCGCTGGGCATCGGCGACGATCTGTTTCGCCTTTGCTTCTGCGGAGGCCTTGCGCTCCCGGTTATCCGCCTCCACGCGTGTGATGTTCTCGATGACTTCCAGTGGCATCTTTCCTCACCTCTTTCCTGTCATGGGGCTTCTCTATGCAGTATGTCTCACGGTCCTCCGGCAGACGCGGTGACCACGCCCGCCGGAGAATACCGATATGGGGATCTTGCTTGCTGTTCATCCTCTCTGGGAGATCTTCTCCCCGTTCGCCATAGCTTGGGCAGCTTCGGGGGCTCTTATCCGTGTGCCCGCGAAAACGGGGTCACTTCTCCTCTTTTTGGGTGCTCCTGTCCATCTGGGCGGCCAGCTCGTTCAGCTCCGTGCCCGCCTGATCCATGGCCCGGGGCAGCTGTGTCAGGTTCACCTCCACCTTCCGCAGCTCCGCCGTCACGTGGGAGGCGGTGGATTCAAAGGTGGACATCAGCGTCACATACTGGGACCGGAACAGCTCTACCGTCCGGCGCAGCTTGGCGGTGGTGTCAGCCTCCAGCTCCGCGGCCCGTTTGTGGGCATCACACTCGATGTCTCCCACCCGGTCCCGGAACTGGGCGTAGGCCTCTGCCTCCGGCCGGAGCTTTTCCAGCTCCGCCCGCAGGCGCTCGGCCTCTCCCTTGCTGGACTCCAGCTCCCGCCGGGCCGCCTGCGCCTCCTCCAGCTGGGACTGGGCCTGCTCCCGCAGGGCGCTCTCCGCCTCCAGCCGGGTCTGGAGCTCCCGGACCTGGGAGCGCAGGCTCTCCGCCTCAGTCTGCAGGCTGTCCCGCTCCTGCTGGAGCTTCTCCCGATCCGCGGTCGATTCCTTGGATGCCTGCTCGATATAACGGATCACGTCCTGCTTGTCAAATCCGCCGAACGCAACTGTTTTGAATGTATAGTTGTCCATAACCCTGGTTCTCTCTTTCCCGCTTCATAGTTTAGCTTCACTTTAGCACAGAAACCGGCTGTTTACAAGGGTTTGAAAATTAACATAAAAAATCCAAAAAAACTCTTGCATTTTAGTTTGGGACGTGCTATTATAAATAAGCTGTCCGGCAGGACACGCGCCCTTAGCTCAGCTGGATAGAGCGTCTGGCTACGGACCAGAAGGCCGGGGGTTCGAATCCCTCAGGGCGTACCAGTGAAAAGCCTGTGTTCTCTAAAGAACACAGGCTTTCCTGTTTTTTTCCGGCTTTCCCCATCCGCCGGTTTTGACCCATACCGCGACCCAGACCGCTGAAATTTTGCTCCATTTTCCAGCTCCCGGAGGTCCTCACCTCTCCGCTGTTGCGAGGACGCTCCCCATGGTGTTTGCCGCCTGGATTTGGGCGCTGGTCGTCACATGGGCGTAGGTGTCCAGGGTGAACCCGGCGCTGTAGTGCCCCAGCATTCCGGAGACGGTCTTCACATCCACCCCGTTCTGAAGGGCCAGAGTTGCAAAAGTGTGCCGCAGGTCGTGGAACCTGATCCTCGGAAGTCCTGCCCGTTTCAGCACCCTCTGCAGCCGATGAAGCACGCTGTCCGGGGACATGGGTCCTCCCGCCGGCGAGGGGAACACGTAGGGGCTGTCCCCTGCCTTTTTCTTCTGCTCTTTCAGGACTTCCACGGCGTCCTCCGACAGCGGCAGGGTCCGGTAGGCGTTCTTCGTCTTCAGGGGCGCCTCCCCCACACTCCCGTTCTGTCGGGCGATGCTCCGCTGGATGCGCATGGTCTTTCTCTGGAGATCGATGTCCGTCCACTTTAGGCCAAGCAGCTCGCCCCGGCGCAGTCCTGTGGCCAGGTCCAGGTAGTAGAGTTCATACACGCCGCTTCGCTTCGCCTCCTGGAAGAATGCCGCCAGCTGGTCCGGCGTCAGGGTCTGCATCTCCTGCCGCTCCACCCTTGGCAGGGTGCACCCCTTGGCCGGGTTGCTCCGGATCAGCCGCTGTGCTGCCGCCACGTCCAGGGCCGAGGAGAACATCTGGTGCAGATTCCGTACCGTCTTGGGTGCAAGCCCTTTTGGTTTACTTCGGCTCTCTTTGCTCTGAACCCTGCCGTTCTCCAGCAGTTCTTTGTAGAGACGCTGTATCTCCAGAGAGGTGAGTTTTTCCAGCGGGGTCTTCCCGATCCTCGGTCCGATGTGGTTATTCATGAACCCCTTATAGGTTTGGTAGGTGGATGGCCGCAGGCTCATCCTGGCCCAGTCCTCCAGCCACACTTCCAGCCATTCACTCACTGTGTAGTTCTCTCTCTTCGTGTCGTCCGGCTTCTTCGTGTCATCCACTTCCATGCTGGCCCCGATAGCCGCTTTCAGCTTCTCGGCTGTCTCTGTCTTTGTCCTCCCCAGCACGTTTTTGTAGATGGCCTTGCCGGTCTCCGGATCGTGGCCTGCTGTGTACCGGCCCTCCCACCTGCCGTCCTTCCGCTTTCTAAGGCTCCCCTCACCGTTGGCTCGCTTCTTCGCCATGCTGTTCACATCCTTTCGCCACACACAATACCCGAATGACGCGGCAATATCCAGTGGGCTTGGCGAGAGTTATCAAAACGTTAAGAAAGAAAAAGCGATTCCTGTGAACCGTTTCTCTTTGACATAGCATATCTATTCCGGCTGGCATCCGGCGAGATGGGGCTTTTCTGCAAATAGCTCAAATACGGCGGTAAAAATCCCCGCGATGGCTTGCGGTCTCTGCGCTTTTTCAAATCGCCACAGCGGAATTTTGGGAAAGCCTGAAAATCAACGGCGGTGCTGATCCCCGGGAAAAGCCCCGCCCTGCGGGGCTTTGTGGCCGGATCGCCGGGGGCACCACGGCGGTCCTTTACCGCTGCTTGGCTTCCTCTGTCCGGGCCACGCCGTCCAGCAGTCCCTCCACATAGGCGCGGATGGAGGTCAGGGGGGATCGCAGGTCGTGGGAGATGCCTGCCAGCAGCTCTTTCCGGCTCTCCTCGTCCCGGCGGGTACGCTCCACCGACTCCTTCAGTCGGGCGGCCATCTCATTGAAGGCGTCGCACACCGGAGCAAATTCGTCCTTCCCTGTATAGGCGATCCGGTAGTCCAGATCGCCGTTTCCAAGCCGGCGTGCTCCCTCGCTCAGCAGGTCCAGCGGTTCTTCGATTTTACGGACCACGAACCGGGTGAGAAAGCGGTTGGTCATCAGAACGGTGAGGAATACCACAAAGAGCAGTCCAATGGCCGCCAGCGCGAGGAGGACCTTCAGACCGCTGTTCAAATGCTCCTGCCGGGTCCCGAAGAGATAGAACGACCAGGTACCGCCGTTGTCCGTATGTTCGGCCCGGTATACGCTGCGCGCTCCGGCGGAGAGGAAGGCCTCCGCTGCACCGAGGCTGTCCGCCGCCTGTGCCAGCCGGCTGTCTGCCGTCTGTTCCTGGCCCGCGTCATACACAAGGCTGCCGTTTTGCACCACCACGACGCGGAGGAAACCGGAGGCCGTCATGGACTCCATGCTCTCCATCCGGCCAGTCCACACGTCCGGGGCCTCGGTCATGAACTCCTGGATCTGTCCGGCCATGTTCCGGCCGACATGTGAGAGGTCCTCTCCATCCTCCAGGTGCATACTGCCTCCTCTTTGGAGAGTGAGCCACAGCAGGGCCATGCACAGCAGGCCCACAAGGGCCACGATAACCGCGGGGACCACGATCATCAGGATATTGGAACAGAACAGGCGTTTTTTGATGGTCATCCCGGCCGCCTCCTTCCCATATTTGTTATCATAGCACAGTTTTTCCCGCGATTCTTAAACTGTGAATAAACTGTGCGGCGGATCTGCGTTTCCTTTCTGCGCGGATGTGAAGGTCAAGAGGGCTTTCTCCCGCTGCTGCGCCTGAATGCGCCCATAAAAATTTCCAGGACTTAACGACATCCTTGCAGTGTATCGGCAATATCCTACGCCCGTGCAATGCTTGGAGATATATGGTCCTGTCCCTGAGCGGACACGGTCCCGGGCGCGGCGCCTGCGGGGACAGAAGCCGCATAACAAAAAGCGGGCGGAGATGCGCTCTCCGCCCGTCTTGCCGCGTTCTTCAGAATTTCAGTTTGAAAACCACATCGCCTGCCCGGATCTCGTCTCCGCTGCGCAGGAGCCGGGCCAGGTCCAGCCGCATACCGTTGACGAAGGTCCCGTTCTGGGAGCCCAGGTCCTCGATATACACCGCGCCGTTTGCCAGGAAGATCCGGCTGTGCCGCCGGGAGACGGAGCCGTCCCCAAAGGGAAGGCCGCAGTCCGGGTCCCGGCCCACCACCAGCTCCCGGGACAGCGTCAGGTCCAGGCTCTGGCCCAGATAGGCGCCCTGGACCACCTCCAGCCGCAGATAGATGCCATCGTCTTCGGGGCCTGCCTCCACCGGGGCAACCGCCGGGCCGGCGGGGCTCTTCCGCCGTCTCAGGCAGACCACGGCGATCACCGCTGCCAGCACCACGACGGCGGTGAGGACCGCCAGCAGGACGCCTCCGTGGGAGGACGTCTGGGCGGGCTCCTGGGCCTGCGGCGTCTGGGTCTGGCCGCCGGCGTTGGAGGACGGCGGCAGCTCCGTCTCCGGGGCGGGCGCGGTCTCCGGCTCCGGGGCCGTCTCGTCGCCGCCGTCCGGGAACAGGACCTCTCCGGTCCCCCGGCACAGCAGCTCCCCGCCGGAGGCGAAGGTGACGGAGACCTGGGCCGGTGTCTCCTCCGGCGTGAAGCCGGAGAGGGCGAAGCCGGTAACGTATAGATCTCCGGTCTCCTCCGCCAGGGACACGGCGGCCTCTGCCGCCGTGCGGTCCTCCCCCACCACCTGGTGGAGCCCGCCGGAGGCCTCCGTCAAGGTGGCCAGGCTGGCAAGGGCGTCCTGGTCCGTGCCGAAGCCCACGGAGTGGAGCATCACGCCGGAGCCGTTGACCCGCTCCAGCAGCTCCTCATAGGAGACGCTGGCCCCCGGGTCATAGGCCACCGCGTCAGACAGGACGATCAGACCCCGCAGCTCATTGCCGGTGCGGGGGATGGCGTCAAAGGCGTCCAGGGCCTGGTGGATGGAGCTGTGGAGCCGGGTGACGGTCTCGTCCATGGGGATGGCGGCCATGGCCTCCGCCAGCGCCTCCGCCGGCACGTCCTCCTCCAAAAGGGAGAAGGAATCCCCGAAGGACGCCAGCAGGAAGCGGGTGTTCTCCCCGCAGGCGGCTGCCAGCTCCCGGGCGAAGGCGACCGCCTCCTCCCGGAAGGGCGGCATGGAGTTGGAGTTGTCCACCAGCAGCATCCACGTCACGGGGAAGCCCGCCTGGCGCACCGTCTCCAGCGTGCCGGAGGCGGGGAACGTCCGGCCGTCCAGCTCCGCGTCCGCCTTGGTGATGGGCTGGTCCGTGCCGGTGAGATCCACATAGGTATACAGGGTGTCCTGGTACACGAAGGTCCGCACCAGGCGGGCCGCTGCCGCCGCCTGGGCGCTGAGCCCCAGGGACAGGGCCAGCGCCAGGGTCAGCATGAGAGAAGCAAGGCGTTTCATCCGCATTCCTCCACAAAGACCGTGATGAGGGAGAAGTTGTCGTTGCCCGGCGGCGTCCGCCGGATGTGCCGCAGGAGCATGGACTCCGCCCACTCCTCCGGCGTCCGGGCCTTGCACAGGTCCGCCTGCATCTCCTCGTTGTAGACGTACTCCCAAAAGCCGTCGGAGCACAGGAGGAAGGCGTCTCCGGGGGAGACGCTCCCCTGCCCTGCCTCCGGCCGGCAGGGCTCCTTGCCCAGCACCCGCAGCAGGCGGCTGCGGTCGTCGTCGTGGTACACGTCCATGTAGGAGATCTCGCCCCCCAGGAACTTCCGGTAGGTGACGGAGTGGTCGGCGGTGACCCCCGCCAGCGCCCCGCCCGAGAACCGGTAGAGCCGGGAGTCCCCGATGTGGGCCCACACCGCCGTGTCTCCCATGAGCTTCAGCGCCACAGCGGTGGTGCGCATCTCCTCCTGCCCCGGCTGGCCCTGCTGGAGGAGGATCGTCTCGTTGGCCTTTTGGAACAGGTCCAGCAGCGTCTCCCCGCCCAGCGTCTCCGCCTGGGTCATGGCGGTGAACAGGGCGTCCACCGCCAGGGCGGAGGCCACCTCCCCCCGGCCGTGGCCCCCCAGGCCGTCCGCCAGGACGAAGACGCCCTGGTCCGCCGCGGCGCGGAGACTGTCCTCGTTGTGGTCCCGGCCGCCCCGGTTGGTATAGGCGTAAGCGCTCACCTTCATGGCGCTCACTCCAGATCCACGAAGACGGCGTTGTCCGTCTCACCCAGATAGAAGGTGCTCTTGGGCGGCAGCTTGGTGGGCACCTGGGGCTGGAGCCGCTGGCCGCCGGCCAGGAACGTGCCGTAGGTGGAATTCAGGTCCGTCACCACGAACACGCCCTCCCGCTCGTCATAGTACACCTGGCAGTGGCGGGAGCTGACGCCCGGCGTGCCGTCCTGGTACACCAGGCGGCAGGTGGCGCTGTCCCGGCCGATCTGCACCGGCTGCTGATGGTGCATCTGCACCACCATGCCCCCGTGCTGGGGAGAGAGGGAGCGGAGCACCGGGGAGCCGCTGGCCTGCTTCTCCTCCGCCGGAGCCGGAGCGGCCTCTGCCGGCTTCTTCTTTTTCCGGGCCAGCAGGACGATGACCGCGATCACCACCACGGCTGCCACGGCGATCCCCACATAGAGCATCGCATTGCCGGACGCGCCGCCCTCGTGCATGGAGTAGGCGATGTTGTTCCGGTCCAGCATGGGCAGCACCTCCCCCACGCTGACGGCGTAAAACAGGTTCTGGTCCAGGTCAGACACCGCCGTGTTGATGCCCAGCACGGCGCCGTCCCCGTCGATCAGGGGGCCACCGGAGTTGCCGCCGCTCATGGAGGTGTCCGTCTGGATCAGCCGCCGGCCGGTGCCGCTCTCCGTCAGGAAGCGGCCGATGCTGCCGGCGGTGACCGTGGCGTCGCTGGTGCTGAAGGAGTTCACCGCCTGCACCGTCAGGTCTGCCGCCAACGGGTAGCCCACGGCGTAGACCTCGTCGCCCAGCATGGAGTCCTCCGGCTCCCGCATCTGGAGGGGGACCCGCTTGTCGGTGGGCTCCTCCAGCCGCAGGATGGCGACGTCCTTCTCCGCGTCGTAGTCCACCAGATAGGCCTCCGCCTCATCGTCCTGGTCAAAGAGCACGTGGAGCTCCCCGCCGCCCAGGGCCTTGCCGGCCAGGATGAACTCCTCCACCACATGGCAGTTGGTGACGATGTACTCCGGGTCCTCCCCCGGCGTCCCCACAAAGAAGCCGGTGCCACGCCAGTAGTTCATGACCCCGTTCTCGTCCGGCGCGCCGGTGCGGATCAGGACGATCCCGTTCAGGGTGTCCTGGTCAAACGCCGCCAGGGACGGCACCGCCAGGGCCGCCGCCAGTGCTGCCGCCAGCAGTGCCGCGGCCAGTTTCCGCATGATCTTCATAGTCCTCTCTCTCCCGTCTTATCAGATTGGTAGGCGATCAGTACGCCTGTGTAGTTGTCCTGCGCCGGCAGGGCCTTTTCCCGCACCATGGTCTCCAGCAGGCGGCAGCCCTCCTCCGGCGGCAGGGACATGGCCTCCTTCAGCTCCGGCACCGTCAGCACGCCGCTGATGCCGTCGGAGCACAGCAGGAGCACGTCTCCCGGCTCCAGGCGCCAGGGACGCAGGCTCTGGTCCACCCGGTCCAGATGGTCCATGCCCACGAAGGCGGTGAGCCGCCGGGCGTCCTCGTCCTGCTCCGCCCGCTCCCGCTGGATGGGCTCCCGGCGGAGCTCCTCCAGATACAGGTCGTTGAGGCAGGTGTGCTCCCGGTTCAGCTGGAACACGCACTCCCCCCGCTTGCAGAAGATGGCGCTGTCCCCCACGCTGAGCCAGTGGAGCTCCGTCCCCAGAACCCGCACCGCCACGGCCGTGGTGCCGCTGCGGCCCTGGAACCGCTGGAAGACGCCGTCGCTGACGGCCAGGACGCCCTCCCGCAGCTGCTGGGGGACGTCTCCCTCCTCCAGCAGGGAGCGAAACAGCTGCCCCATGGCCTCCACGGCGGCCTCGCTGGCGGCGTTGCCGTCATCCATGCCGCCCATGCCGTCACACACCACGGCGAAGAGGCCCTGGCGCTCCAGCGCCTCCGGATCGGCGGCGTTGAGGATCGCAAAGGAGTCCTCCTGCCGCTCCCGCGCTCCCAGGCCCTGGACGTTGCCCACCCGGAGGGCCGGGCCCTTGGGGGCCGTCAGCTCCACGGTGGCGTTGTCCTCCGTCACCCGGCGGCCGCGGCCAAACAGATGGTCAAGCAGGCCCATCGCTCTTCTCCGCCTCCTGCTTCCAGGTGAACCGCTCCCCGCACAGGGGGACGAACAGCAGCTTGGTCTCGCCGAAGTCGATCAGGTCGTAGGCCTGGAGGGGCGTGGCGGAGAACACCTCCTCTCCGTTGAGATAGACGATGTTCCGGCCGTCCCCCGGCAGCAGGTTGAACCGGTTGTTCCGGTCGCTGTAGCTGATCTTGGCGTGGTTCTCCATGGAGATGGTCCGGTCGCCGGTGATGGTGATGTCCATCCGGTCCCCCCGGCCGATGGAATTGATGCCGCCCCGGATGGTATAGCTCTTGCCCCGGCTGGGGCCCTCCACACAAGCCAGCCACCCCACCACCGGGTCAAATCCCATCTGCTCCTGCATCATGCCCACGGTCTTGCCGGCATCCAGCACGCTGGGGCCGTGGAATTTGGGCGGGGCGGTGGGCTCCGGTTCCGGGGCGGGCGCGGGCGGCGCGTAGCCCCTGGGGGGCATGGTCTTCTGGGGGGCGGTCACCGGGACGGCCCCCTGGGGCGCGTAGCCCTTGGGCGGCATGGTCTTGGAGTCCGCCGTCACCGGGATGGCACCGCCAGGGGCGGCCGGCTGGGGCGTCGGGGTCAGGGGCGCTGTTCTCTGCTCCGCCGTCACCGGCGTGGCGGAGAGGGGCGCGGTGCGGCCCGCGTCCGTCACCCGGATGGGGGCGGTGCGCCCGGCGGCCGCCACGGTGATCTGCTGGTTGTTCTTGCAATAGGGACAGGTGGGGTACTTCTCCGGGTCATAGAGATGCCCCCGCCCGCATTCGATCTGAGCCATTGGGATTCCTCCTTATTCCGTGACGTTCAGGTTTGAAACATAAGACACCGGGGAGGTGTCAATATTTGCCGCCGCGCCGGAGATGTCCAGGCTGCTGAGCTTGGTGAGCCCCGCCAGGGGGGACAGGTCCCGGATGACCTCCCGGTTGTCATAGCGTTCCGCATTCCGGTCGTAGTGGCTGATGGACAGGGTCCGCAGCTCGGTGAGACCGCTGAGGGCAGAGAGATCGCCCCCTGCCAGATCCCCGTAAATATCCAGGCTGGTCAGCTTCGTGAGGCCGGCCAGCGGTGCCAGATTGAGCTCGCCGTCATCGCTGTTGTTGGCCCGAATCCGCAGCTCCCGCAGCTCTGTCAGGTTCCGCAGGGGCTCCAGGCTCTCCACCCCGTCGCTGATTTCCAGGGATTGGAGTTTGGTGAGATTGCTTAGGCCGTCCAGATTGATGAGGGGGAGGGGATTTTCATAGTTATAAGCACGGTAGGGCAGGTACAGGGAGACCAGCTCCGTCAGCCCCGCCAGGGCGTCCACGTCGGTATAGGTGGAGTTGGAGCCGCCGTACATCTGCAGATTGCGTAGATTGGTCAGCGGCTCCAGACCGTGGAGGCTGGCCACAGGCACGTCTATCTGAAGTTCCGTCAGGTTGACCAGGCTGGACAGATCGGTGAGATCCGCCTGGATCGGGACGCCCTCATAAGCGCCGCTCATGTTGAGGGTGCGCAGCTGCGTCAGATCATGGAGGAAGGACAGGTCCTCCAAGATGAAGTCGCCGTACATCCGCAGCTCTTGCAGGTTCGTCAGGCCGGAGAGGGGGGCGAGATCCTCCGCCGCCCCCAGGTCGATGCGCAGGCTGGTCAGATCCGTCATCCCCGCCAGGCCGCTGATGTCCGTCAGGCCGGAGGCGCTTCTATTGGTGCTGGTGCCATAAATTTTCAGCGACTCCATCCGGGTCATTCCGGCCAGTGGGGCAAGGTCCGTTACATTGAAGTCGATGCACAGATCAAGTCGCTCCAACTGGGTCAGTCCCGTCAGGGGAGTCAAATCCTCAGTTGCCGCCATATAATTGTTGTTTCCCTGATAGAAGCTGATCCGTGTCAGCTCCGTCAGGCCGGAAAAGGGCGTCAGGTCCAGCTCGTCTGCCGTGTACCCCTGACAGCTGAACTCCGTCAGATGGGGGAACTCCGCCACCCAATCCAGGCCGTCCGTCTCGATGGTCACACCGTCCAGATAGATGCGACGCAGATTGGTCATCTGGTGCATGGTTTCCACATCCGCGTCGGTAAAGGTGCCCTCCGTCAGCTCCAGGAACTCCTCCGCCGCGGACACCTGCTGCCCGGCGATGGTCAGGGTGGGAGCCAGGGCTTCCGCTATGGAGCCGCCTCCTCCCCCTCCCCCGCCGGTGAGGACTCCCACGGCCACCAATACAACTACGGCGGCTGCGGCGATGGCCCCGTAGAGCTTGGGCCTCTGTTTGACCTTGGCGAGGAAAGCGTCCAGCTGGCCGCCGGCGGTGGGCGCCGCCGGGGCCGCGCCCGGCACCTCCACCACCCGCTGGGACTCGATGGCGTCCAGGAATTCGGCGGCGCTCTGGAACCGGTCCTCCGGCTGCACCGCCAGGCCCTTGAGAATGGCCTTGTCCAGATACTCCGGGATCTCGATGCCGCACTGGGAAATGGGCACCAGGGTGTCCTCGTCCAGCCGCTCCAGGCTCTCCGGCGGCAGGAAGCCGGTGATGGCCGCATAGAAGCAGGCCGCACAGGAGTAGACGTCCGTGAATGGCCCTTGACGGCTTCTACGGATGTACTGCTCCTTCGGGGCATAGCCCACCTTCAGGATGACATCCAGGCTCTTGGACTTGTCACCGATGGAATACCGGGCCGAACCGAAGTCCAGCAGCTTTACCATGCCGTCTTTCGTGATGTAGATATTGTCCGGCGTTACGTCACGGTGGATGAATCCCTCC
>DWZJ01000054.1 GCA_019118245.1 Candidatus Oscillibacter excrementigallinarum | reverse complement strand
GCCGGGGCGGCGGAGCGCTCCGAAACGGAGTCCCGATCCACGTCAGCGATGTCTCCCGGCTGGAGGACAGCCTCCTGTCCACGGGCACCGTCCCAGGCCGCCGGGAGCTGGCGGATGCGGCTTTCCGGCAGATGCGGGCGCTGTATGACCGGTGTCAGGACGTGCGCCGCACCGGCTGCGCCAGCCTGGACCTGTGCTGGGTGGCCTGCGGACGGCTGGACGGCTATGTGGAACTGTCTCTCCAGCCCTGGGACTACGCCGCCGGAATGCGCATCGCGGCGGAGGCTGGAGGAAAAGTCACCGCCCCCGACGGCAGCCCCCTATCCCTCCGGGAGGGCGGGCCTCTGCTGGCCTCTAACGGGCGGCTCCACAGCGCGCTGCAAGCAATTTTGAAAGAATGAGGGGGTTGTCATGGACCTGCACCTTCCCACCCCGGCCGGGGAACTGACCCGGGCGGAGCAGAAGATCCTGGACTATATCAACACCAACACGGATGCTTTCCTGTTTTCTTCCATCGGCCAACTGGCCCAGCGGCTGGAGCTCTCCGACGCCACGGTCTCCCGCTTCGCCCGCCATGTGGGTTGCCGGGACTTCAAGGCGCTGAAATCTCTGGTGCTGGAGCAGTCTCCCGGCCCGGCGGTAAAGCTGACGGCCACGCTCAGTCAGGGGGATCATTTCTCCCCCCAAGCCTGGCTGGAGCGGCAGCGGGCATACTTGGAGAAGACCATACAACAGCTCTCCACCGGGGAATTTGACCGGGCGGTGGAGGATCTCTGTTCTGCCCGGCGGGTGTTTCTTCACGGAAAAAACGCCTCCGCTTCCATGGCACAGCTGCTCCATTTCCGCCTGCGGCGGCTGGGCTTACAGGTGTCTCTCCTTCCCTCCGGCGGTTCTGAACTGCTGGAAGGACTCGCGCAAGCGGCGGAGAACGATCTGGTGGTGCTGTTCAGCTTCTCCAAGCTCTCCCGGGAGGGCCGCATCCTCCTGGAGCACAGCCGGTCCGCCGGCTATCGGACCTTGGCCTTTGTGGGCCGCACCTGCCTGCCCGCGGAGGAGCGGGCGGACATCAGCCTCTTTGCCTACCGGGGGACAGAGAAGGAGTATCACTCTATGGCAGCTCCCGCCGCCCTGCTGGATGCTCTGGCAGTCGCTGTGGCGGAACGGTTGGGAGACGAAGGTACGCAGCGTCTCCAGTCGCTGCACCGGATGAAAAAGGACTATTTTCCAGACGGATGAACGCATCCCCCATGCCCGCACATGGGGGATGCGTTCATTTTCCAGGATGATGCACAAATTTTACACGCATTTTACTGCGCCGCGGTAGTGGGCGCAAGCCGGCTGTGATATGGTAGATTAGGATTATTTTATATATTCCGCGCATGGGCTTGCGCTGCCTGCGCACCACATCTGAAAAGGAAGGATCTGCTGCTATGAAACGCGCGGTTTTATCTGTATGTATCCTGGCATTGGCCTTGATTCTGACAGCCTGCGGTCCGACGCCGTCTGACAGTGCAGTCTCCACCGGCGATTCCGCCAGCGGAGATCACGCCTTCGACTATGGCGGTGACGTGACGCTGCGCATTCTCTCCGGCTCGGAGAACCAGGAGCTGGAGGGTATCCTGGATGACTTCGCCCGGGAGCGGGGCGTGAACATTGAGATGGAGTACCAGGGCTCCCTGGACATCATGCGCACCCTCCAGGGGGAGCGCATCGACTACGACGCGGTGTGGCCGGCCAGTAGCCTGTGGCTCACCGCCGGGGACACCCAGTACCGGGTGAAGCACGCCCAGTCCATCTCCATCACCCCGGTGGTCTTCGGCATCCGACAGAGCCTGGCGGAGGAGCTGGGCTTTGTGGGCCGGGAGGTGTCGGTGGGCGACCTGCTCTCCGCCATCCAGGCGGGGGAGCTGGAGTTCTGCATGACCTCCGCCACCCAGTCCAACTCCGGGTGCAGTGCCTACATCGGCTTCCTCTACGCCCTGCTGGGCAATCCGGATGTGATCACGTCGGAGAACCTCCAGACCCCGGGCCTGGCGGAGCAGATCACCCAGCTGCTCTCCGGCGTGGATCGATCCTCCGGAAGCTCTGACTGGCTGAAGGACCTGTTCCTCACCGGTGGCTACGACGCCATGGTGAACTATGAGTGCCTCGTCATCAGCGCCAACCAGGAGCTGGAGGCGCGGGGGGAGGAGACGCTGTACGCCGTCTACCCCTACGACGGTCTGTCCATTGCCGACTCCCCTTTAGGCTATGTGGACAACGGGGACGCCGAGAAGGAACAGGCCTTTCTGGATTTACAGGAGTATCTCCTGTCCGACGAGGTGCAAAACGAGATCCAGCGCACCGGCCGCCGCACCGGTTACGAGGGGGTGTCGGCGGAGAACGCCGACGTGTTCCGCGCCGACTGGGGCGTCCAGCCGGACCGGGTGCTCTCCCCCATCCGGATGCCCTCCACCGATGTGCTCATGGAGTGTCTGGATCTGTACCAGACGCAGTTCCGCAAGCCCTCCCTCACGGTCTACTGCCTGGACTACTCCGGCAGTATGGAGGGAACAGGCCGTGCGCAGATGGTGGAGGCCATGAGCCAGATCCTGATCCAGGAAAACGCGGAGAAGAATCTGCTCCAGGCCTCGGAGCATGAGGTCAATATCCTCATCCCCTTTGAGGGCTACCCGCGGGACATCTACACCGCCGTCGGAAATGGAAGCGAACTGGAATCCCTCTACACCCAAGTGGAGGCGGAGGAGGCCGTGGGCGGCACCGACATCTATTATGCCGCCATGGAGGGCCTGCGGCAGCTGAAAAACTACGACCTGAGCCAGTACACCCCCGCCATCATCCTGCTGACGGACGGGGTGTCTGACGGGAGTTTTTCCGACTTCCGAGATGGCTACGAGGCCTTCGGGGCGGATGTGCCGGTGTTCTCCATCATGTTCGGCTCCGCCGATCCCACCCAGCTGGAGGAGCTGGCGGAACTGACCCACGCCCGGGTCTTCGACGGTCGGGAGGACCTGATCGGGGCCTTCCGCAGTGTGAAGGGGTACAACTGAGATGAAGAAAGGACAGCTCCGGCAGCTGGGACTGTCGCTGGGCGTGGGGGTCGCGGCCTTTTTTGTCCTGGCCCTGGGGCTACGCTGGAATTTCCTGTTCAGCGCCGCGCTGGGAGTTGGAATCTATCTGGGCCTTTGGTTTCTGCTGACCCCCAGGGCGGACCCCATCACCCTCTATTTCGCCCAGCGGCCAGACGGCGGCGAGATGCAGGCCCTGATGGAGGAGGCGGAGCGGGATCTGAAGGCCATCCGTTCGGCCGCCGGCCGCATCACGGACGTCCGGACCCATGAGGACGCCCTGGCCCTCACGGAGACGGGGGATCGCCTCTATCGGTATCTCCGGGAGCATCCGGAGAAGATTTCGTCGGCCAACCGCTTCCTCACCTACTATCTGGACACGGTGGGCCGGATCCTGGGGCAGTATGTGAACTTCCAGGATGCCGGGCTGGGGACTTCCGAGGTGCGGGAGTTTCAGCGGAAGGTGCGGGCCATTTTGCCAAAACTGAAGACCGGATTTGAGGAACAGCTCAGCCAGCTGATGGCCTCGGAGCGGTTTGACGCGGAGGCGGACATGAAGGTCATGGAGGGCCTGCTGAACACGGAGGGATTCCAATGGGAAGCAAATCAAAATGGATCGGTCTGATCATTCTGCTGGCCGTCATCGCTGCGGCGGCGATCTATCTGCTACTGGGCGGCGGCCCCCAGCCGGAGCCCACCGTCCTGCGGGGCTATGTGGGGGGCGAAAAGATCGGCCTGCTGGAGGATGAGGCGGTACAGGACATCCTGGAACGGGAGTACAGCCTGACGCTGGACTATGCCAAGGCGGGCTCCCTGGACATGGTGGCGGCGGACCACGAGGGCCGGGACTTCCTCTTTCCCTCCAGCCAGACCGCCCTGGAGTACTACCAGCAGCTCTACGGCGCGCCGGACAAGAGCCAGATCGTGTTCAACACCCCCATCGTCCTCTACACCCACCGGCCCATCCTGGAGGCGTTCCAGAAAGAGGGACTGGTGACAGAGCGGGACGGGGTCTACTACATGGACATGGCCGGTCTGGTGGCGGAGATCGAGGCGGGCACCGCCTGGGCGGATCTGGGGTTGCCGGAGCTCTATGGCACCGTGGCGGTCAACACCACCGACCCTGTGCGTTCCAACTCCGGCAATATGTTTGCGGGGCTACTGGCCAATGTGCTGTGCGGCGGGGTGGCGGATGTGGACAGTGTGGAGGCCGTGCTGCCCCGCCTGAAGGCCATCTTCGAAAAGCTGGGCTATATGGAGGCGTCCTCCTCCGACCTGTTCGACCAGTTCCTCAAGACCGGCATGGGGGCCAAGCCTGTGATCGCCGGCTATGAGAACCAACTGCTGGAGTTCGCTGTGGAAAACCCGGAGGACTGGGCGCAGTTGAAGGATGACATCGTGCTGCTCTATCCCACCCCCACCGTCTGGTCCTCCCATGTCTACATCGCCCTGGATGAGGCAGGAGAGGCGGGCATCGACGCCCTGCTGGACGAGGAGGTCCAGCGCCTGGCCTGGGAAAATCACGGCTTCCGCACCGAGGTATCCGGCACGGACGCCGACGAAGACCACTTCGGCGTCCCCCACCTGGCCGCGGAGATCACCCAGGTGGCCGCCATGCCCAGTTACGCCGCCATGGAGAAGATCATCGCCGCGCTGTCGTAAACGTAAATTTTACCGCAGGGCTGGATAGTTGCGCTGTGCAAAGGGAGGCATTTTCACAGATGGATGGGCTCATCGTCTATGGCAGCAAATACGGCACGACCCGCCGGTACGCGGAGGAGCTCTCCCGGCTCACCGACCTGTCCGCCATCCCCTGTGGGGAGTTCCACAGGCTGGCTGAGGGGAGTATCCTCGTCTATCTTGGGGCGCTCTATGCCGGCGGGGTGCTGGGGCTCAAACAGACAATGAAAGGTCTTTCCTTCCGGGAGGGCCAGCGGCTGATCGTGGCCACTGTAGGTTTGGCCGACCCTGCGGAGCCGCAGAACCGGGCGCATATTCGCGCGGCACTTCAAAAGCAGCTGCCGCCGGAGCTTTCGGAGCGGGCCGTTCTCTTCCACCTCCGGGGCGGTATTGACTATGCCGTTCTGTCCCCACGCCACCGGGCCATGATGGCCGCAATGTGCTTCTCCCTGCGCAGGAAGCCGGCGCGGCAGAGGTCCGCTGAGGACCAGGCGCTGCTGGAGACTTACGGAAAACAGGTGGACTTCACGGATCTCTCTGCGCTGGCTCCCATCGTCAGAGAGATCCTGCGCGGATAAGATATGTTGGGAAAGAAGTGCCTTCAACCAGAGCGGCCGATGGGCATCTGATCGCGTACAGGGGTCAGTGATCCAAACCCGTTAGCAGCTATCCCCAAAATGGCATTGAGTGATTTTCAGATACTTACAGTCTGAAGAATTTACGACCAGAGTTCTTGTGGTCACGACTGAAAAGTGGATACATAAACATGATCAGCCCGCCGGCTCCGAAAGGAACCGGCGGGCTGATATTCTGCCTATCAAGCGCTGAATTGGTGTAGATTTGGTGTAAATCGGGGACACCAGCCACAGAAGATCCAGCGGTATCAAGGGTCAGCGGCTATTTTTTAGTACATGCCGCCCATGTCACCGCCGGCGGGGGCGGCGGGAGCGGGGGGCTCGGGCTTGTCGGCCACCAGGGACTCGGTGGTCAGCACCATGGCGGAGACGCTGGCGGCGTTCTCCAGGGCGCTGCGGGTCACCTTGGCGGGGTCGATGATACCGGAGGACACCATGTCGCAGTACTCCTCCTTATAGGCATCGAAGCCGTAGCCGTTTTTGCCGGAGGAGCGGACCTTCTCCAGGATCACGGAGCCGTCCAGGCCGGCGTTGGCGGCGATCTGACGGATGGGGGCCTCCAGGGCCTTGGCCACGATGCGGACTCCGGTCTTCTCGTCGCCCTCCACGGTGTCCAGCAGAGCCTCCACCGCAGGGATGATGTTCACGAAGATGGTGCCGCCGCCGGCCACGACGCCTTCCTCAACGGCAGCGCGGGTGGCGTTCAGAGCGTCCTCGATGCGGAGCTTCTTCTCCTTCATCTCGGTCTCGGTGGCAGCGCCGACCTTGATGACGGCCACGCCGCCGGCCAGCTTGGCCAGACGCTCCTGCAGCTTCTCCTTGTCGTAGTCGCTGGTGGTGGTGGAGATCTGGGCGCGGATCTGGCCCACACGGTCCTTGATGGCCTGGCTGTCGCCGGCGCCATCCACGATGGTGGTGTTCTCCTTGGTGACCTTCACCTGACGGGCACGGCCCAGCATATCCATGGTGGCGGACTTCAGCTCCAGGCCGACTTCCTCGCTGATGACGGTGCCGCCGGTCAGGATGGCGATATCCTGCAGCATCTCCTTGCGGCGGTCGCCAAAGCCGGGCGCCTTGACGGCGACTACATTCAGGCCGCCGCGCAGACGGTTGATGATGAGGTTGGACAGAGCGTCGCCCTCCACATCTTCCGCGATGATGAGCAGCTTGCGGCCGGACTGGATGACCTGCTCAAGCAGGGGAACCAGATCCTGGAAGACGCTGATCTTCTTGTCGGTGATCAGCACGGAGCAGTCCTCATAGACGGTCTCCATCTTTTCGGTATCGG
>DWZJ01000006.1 GCA_019118245.1 Candidatus Oscillibacter excrementigallinarum | reverse complement strand
CACGCCGTCCAGGATCACCCACAGCACCACCAGCACCACCAGCAGCATCACAACGCCGCTCACCAGGGACCCGAAGGCCGGGGCCACATAGCCGTGGGTCTCCGTATAGTACCCGCTGCCGCTGGAATAGGTCTCCCGGACAGCCGGGATATACCCCTCCCGGATGGTGACGCCGTAGAAGTCGGCGAACCAGTCGATGAAGGCGTCGAAGGTCTTTTCCACGCCCGCGTCGTAGTCCCCGGCGGCAAAATCCTCCTCCAGGTAATAGGACTGCAGGCTGACGAAATCGTCCGCATAGCTCTCCAGCCCGGTCCCCACCACCACGCAGTAGTCGCCCATCAGGCCGCTCTGGGAGATGTTGTCCAGGGCCAGCAGCATCACCACGCCGTTGTTCCGCTCCGCGGAGCCCACGCCGTAGGTGTTCCCCAGGTCCGCGGCGTACTCCATGATGTCCACGCCGCCGGTGGAATTCACCACATCCACCAGGATCTGAGCCCCGGTCTGGGCGAACAGGGAGGCATTCATGGCGTCGATATGCTCCATGGTCTCATCCGTCAGCACCCCGGCGTAGTCGTATACATATGTATAGGACCCCACGATGGCGGTAGACGCCTCACCGCTGGTGTCCGGCCTCTTGGCCTGCCCGATGGCCACCCCGGCCACGATGGCCAACACCAGCACCACCACCGCCACGGCCCGTTTCTGAAAAAACTTCATAGTCGTATGTCCTCTCCGCCCCTTCCCCGCCAGCGGGAAAGGGGACTAGGGGAAAACCTCCGATTTTCCCCAGTTCGTTCGCCTCTGGCGAATGAAGAAATTTCAATCATTTTCGCCGCGGCGTGTACGTGGCGAAAATTCCCCGACCCGTGCGCCCGTGGGGCGCACACACCAGTGGCCGACGTCACTGGTGGTGGGGGTTCTACTGCGCAGCCGTTAGCGGCTTTGCCGCTTTACGGATGCGGCGTGCCCCTTGCGGGCAAAGGGGGAGCCTGCTCCCCCTTTAATTTCTCAGCTCGAGCAGCTTCTGCTTCAGCTCGCCCTCGATGCGGCCCAGCTCCGCCTCGGCGGCCTTCCGCTTCGCCGCGCCCTCCCGCTGGATGTTCATCACCTCATCCAGGGTGGAGATCAGCTGCTGGTTGGTGTGCTGCAGCGTCTCGATGTCCACGATGCTCCGCTCCGCCTCCTTGGCGGTCTCCACCGTGCCCATTTTCAGCATGTCGGCGTTCTTTTTCAGCAGGTCGTTGGTCACCTCGGTGACGGCGCTCTGGGCGGCGGTGGCCTGACGGCTGTGCTCCAGCCCCAGAGCCAGCACCATCTGGCTCTTCCACAGGGGGATGGTGTTCACCAGGGAGGACTGGATCTTCTCCACCATCAGGGTGTCGTTGTTCTGCAGCAGCCGGGTCTGGGGGCCCATCTGGACGGAGATCATCCGGGTCAGCTCCAGGTCGTGGAGCTTCTTCTCGAACCGCTCGCACATCTGGACCATGTCGTTGTAGGCCTGGGCGTCCTCCTGGGCGCCGGACTGCTCCGCCTTGGCCTTCAGGGCGGGCAGCTCATTGGCTCGCACATCCTCCAGCTTCTTCTTGCCCGCCAGGATGTACATGGTGAGCTCCTTGTAGTATTTCAGGTTCAGCTCGTACATCTGGTCCAGCATGGCCACGTCTTTCAGCAACGTCACCTGGTGCTGCTCCAGCTCCCGGGCGATCTTGTCCACGTTGGTCTCCACCTTGGCGTACTGGGCCTTCATGGCCTCCAGCTTGCTGCCGGCCTTTTTGAAGAAGCCGAAGAAGCCCTTCTTCTCCTCTTCCTCGCCGAAGCCCTTCAGCTCCACCACCAGGTCGGAGAGGGACTTGCCCACCTCCCCCAGGTCCTTGGTGCGCACGGAGTTCAGCGCGTTTTCCGAGAAGCTGGCCACGTTCTTCTGGGCCGCCGCGCCGTACTGGAGGATCAGGTTGGAGTCCGTCAGGTCAATCTTCTTGGAGAACGCCTCCACCGCCTGCTTCTCCGCGTCGTTCAGCAGGTTCTCGTCCATCTGCACCGGCGTCACCTCCGGCTTGGCGGGCTCCGGAGCGGGCGTGGCCGGGGTGGCGGGAGCCACCGGGTCCAGCGTCAGCTGGGGCACCTCCTCCGTCCGGTCGGGATCCAGGGTCAGCTCGGGCATCATGCTCTTCTCGTCAGCCATTGTGTTCTCCTCCGTTTATTCGTATTCTCGATCATAGTTGGTCTCCGGGGCCTCCGCGGCGCCCGCATCATCCATCTGGTGCTTCCGGCATCGGAGCCAGTGATACCACTGTCTCACAGCCAGGCCCCCTGTTGCCACGGCAAGCCCCCAGCGGAACCACACCTCAACTGGCACCAGCTGCCGCACAGCGGCGTCATAGACCCACGCAGCAGCGGCCAGCGTACACACCACAGCAGAAAACAGCTCGTGGTCCGACTTAGGCCATTTTTTCGCCGTCTGCATAGAGGCACCCCCTCACAGCTCCAGCTGGATATCGCTCCCGTCCTTTTCCGCCTTTTTCGTCTCCGCTTTCAGCGGGTCGCCGGTCAGGCCCTCCCGGGCCATCATGTTCTCCAGCACCGTGATGTCCGTGGAGATGTCCAGGGCCTCGGCGCCGTACAGGCTGTCCAGCTGCTTTTCAAAGGCCGCCACGATGGTCCGCATCATCCCCTCCACCTTGGCAAGGGTGGTGTCGATGTTCTCCCCGGAGACGCCGGTGCCGCTCATCCGGTCATAGGCGTTCAGCAGCTTCAGCGTGGTGGGCAGATAGTAGTCCAAAAAGCGCCGGATCTGGGGCAGCTTCTCCGGGTGCTGGCGCACCTCTTCAAAGATCTTGGCGCTGACCTGCTCCAGCCGCACGATGTCGGCGGAGATGCCCGGGTCTGCGATGTTCTCATCCAGCCGCTTCATCTCCTGGATGGCCAGGGCCCCGTCCCGGATCATCTTGTCCAGCTCCGCGTTGCCGGTGGAGGCCGGCTTCTGTTCAGCCTCCGTCCGCTCCTGCGGCCGGGCCGTCTCCCCCGCCGGGCCGCTCCGGCAGAGGGCGGACGACACCAGGAAGGCCAGCAGGGCCGCTCCGGCCGCCAGGACATAGTGCAGCGGCTCATACAGGGGGAAGATCACCGCGTAGGCCAGCCACACCGCCGCGGCCGCGTAAAAGGGCGCCGTGCTCTTCCGCTTGTTCGTCTCCATGCCAAAGCCCTCCTTGCGTTCGCGCGCTGTTATGATGATTTATTATACCCTCCATCCGGACCCCGGTCAACGGTCCGGGTGTAAAATCCGCGAAAACGAGGCGGGCGGCCCTGTCGGGACCGCCCGCCTGTTCATCCGCCCACGCCATAGCGCCCGGTCAGCGGGTCCAGCCAAAGGCCCAGCTCCGGCGGATGGAAGGTGCAGTATACGAACGCAAACGCCAGCCCCCACAGGATGGCCAGCCCCAGCAGCTGCTGCCAGAGGGAGGTGAACCGCCCCCGCCGCAGCAGCCGGAAGTCCAGAGCAAAGGCCCCCAGGACCGCCAGATAGAACACCGCGATGTCCGCCCACAGCACATGGGTCCCCACCACGCCGGTATAGGTGTAGAACAGCACCGGGACCAGCGCCGCGCCCGTCAGCGCGCTGACGCCCCGCACCGCCAGGAAGTTGGGATACGTCCGCCCCAGGCAGCACAGCTGGACCACGGAGAACAGGAACAGGGGGAAAAACAGCAGCTTCATATGTTCCCAGGTGGACTCATTGACCGCCGAGAAAGCCGCCGCCACGCTCCAGCCGCCGCTCCAGCCATAGGTGAAATGCAGCAGCGTCCCCAGCGCCGCCGTGAACAGGGCCCCCGCCAGCTCCCAATACAGCAATCGCTTTCCCATACCCGCCTCCTTCAAGCGCAAAAAAGGACTGCGGCTTTTGCCGCAGTCCCAGTTTATGCCGGGATTGGCAGATTTATGCATCCAAATACGCCCCGTATCGCCCCAGGGCCGCCGCCAGCGTCTCCATCGTCCAGTTGTCCCAAGTGCTGTCCCGCAGGCACTGGCCCAGGACGCCGCACAGCTCCCGGGCCTCCCCGTCGGTCCGCTGGTCCAGCAGGGCGGGCAGGGCCGCCATATCCTCCGCCGGGTGTTCCAGGATGTAATAGGGCACCAGCCAGTCGTGGCTCTCCCCCACCGTCAGGAAGAAGGCGTCCACCAGCTCCGAAAGGGGCGCCTCCGCCCCGGGGGCGGACAGGGGCAGCTCCACGGAGCTCCCCCCGGTGGCCAGGCCGTCGCAGCACCAGTCTCCGTCCGCATTCTTCCGAATGGCGGCCGCTCCGCCCCAGCCGTAATACCCGTCCGCGTCCGGCTCTCCCAGCCCCGCGCCCGCCTGCCAGCTGTTGGCCATCTCTCCATACGGGTCATCCACCAGCAGCCGGAAACCCAGCCCGGCGCAGAAGTTCTCCGGCTGGCCGTAGTAGGCGTCAAACACGCTGGCGCCGCTGGCCTGGAAGTCCAGAGGCTTCCAGGTGACCCAGTCCGGCACGCTGCGGACGTTCTCCGCCATGGCCTCGTTCAGCTGCCGGGCGATCTCTTCGCAGTCCGTCTCGGCCCCGTCCACCGTGGGGGCGGAAAATGCCGCCTCCCGCAGGGCGTCCTCGGCGATCCCCCGCAGCAGGTCATCCAGTCCGGGGCCCCCGTCCTCCACAGCCGTCACCAGGGCATAGTGGGCCTCTCCGTCCACGTTCCACATCACCGCGTCCCTGCCGGTACAGCACCGCAGAGCGGTCTCCCCGTCCGGGGCAGTCATGGTAAAACATAACCCCCGATTCTCCATATCGGTCCACTGTACACCAAAGGTGCTGGCCGAGGCCGGCTCCCACCGGTAGCTGTCGGGAAACAGGTTCTCCCGCCCCGCCACGTTCCAGGCGCTCTCCGGGGTGATGGAGAAGGTGAGAAATTCGGCGTCTTCCGCCGCCGCATCCAGGATATCCAGGGTGAATGTCAGGTCCTTCGTGATTGCGGCGTAGGCCTCCATGGCGGAGGATACCAGCGCCTCGCCGGAGAGGGACTCTGTCTCTCCCTCCAAAACCTCTTCCGGGACTCCCTCCGGCACCGGCTCTCCGGCCTTGCCGCAGCCGGTCAGCAGCGCCAGCAGCATCCAGCAGAGAAGAATCCGCTTCATATTCGGCACCTCGCTTTTCAAAATTCGGCCCGGGTCCCCGGTTTTCCGCTATAAGTTCAGCATACCTGGATTTTTTCAAAAAATCTCCACACTTTTGTTACAAATCATAACAATTCAGAAACAGTGCGCCTCTCCCGGCGGCGCAAAGAATGCCGGCCGGGCTTCCGCCCGTCCGGCATTCTTTTTCCGTTCAGACAAACACCGCCTGGACCAGCACCATGTACAGCGCCGTGCCTCCGGCGATGGACAGCAGCACGTTCCGTCTCCAGGTGTGCAGCGCCGCCACCGCCGCAATGGCGATCAGCTCCGGCGCCCCGTGGGGAGCCGACAGCCAGGTGACGCTCTTCAGGCAGTACACCACCAGCAGTCCCATCATGGCCGGCGGCAGGACCCGGCCCAGATACGTCACCACAGCGGGGGGCCGCTTCTTCTCCGGGAACAGCCAGAAGGGCAGCCAGCGGGTCAGCTGGGTCCCGGCGGCCACCGCCAGGATGATGCCCAGGGTCTCCACAGGCGTCAGCGTCACAGGGCATCCTCCTCTCTGTTCCACTCCAGGCGATGCCGCCCGCCCAGCAGCACCGCCAGCACCAGCGCCATGGCGGGGATCACCATGTTGTCCGCCCGGAACACCGCCAGACTCACGGCGGCGCAGAGGATGCCGATGACCCCGGCGGGCCGGTTCTCCGGCTTTTTCCACTGCTCCAGGAACAGCACCGCGAACAGCGCCGTCAGGGCGAAGTCCAGCCCCGTGGTGTCAAAGGTGATGAGATTCCCCGCCAGGCCCCCCAGGGCCGTGCCCGTGATCCAATAGAGGTAGTCCAGCAGGGAGATCCAGAAGTAGAAGTCCTTTCCGGCCACGCCCTCCGGCGGCTCCAGGGTGGACACCAGGGAGAAGGTCTCGTCGCACAGCACATAGATCAGAAACGGCCGCACCTTCCCCAGCCCCTTGTACTTGTCCAGCAAACTCAGCCCGTAGAACATATGCCGGGCATTGACCATGACGGACAGCAGAAACGCCTGGATGGGGTCAAAAGCTGTGGTCAGCAGGGTGATGGCCACGAACTGCATACTGCCGCCGAAGGCGATGGCGCTCATCAGCACGGACCACAGCGGCCCGTACCCCTTGGACTGCATCAGCACGCCGTAGGCAATGCCCAGGCACAAAAAGCCCGTCATCACCGGAATGGTGGCGGGGAACGCCGCCCGCAGAGCCGCCCGGCCTCCTTGCTGTCGTGTCTCTTCCATCCCAGACCTCCTCTGTACAAAACGATTGGAAAAAACAGGGCCCGCGCCGCGGGCCCTGCTCTCACATCTTCTCCGGCGCGTCCACGCCGATGAGCTTCAAGCCGTTCCGCAGGACGATCCGGGTGTCGTCCGCCAGCTTCAGCCGGGCATCCCGGACAGCCGCCGCCTCGCCCTTGATGCGGCAGGCGGTGTAGAACCGGTGGAAGCAGGCCGCCAGCTCCTGGAGATAGCGGTTGATGTGGCTGGGGTCATAGTCCCGGGCCGCCAGCTTGATCTCCTCGCCGAACTGGGCGATCTGCTTCAGCAGGGCCTTCTCCGCCTCGCCGGTCAGCAGGGCCATGTCCACGTCCGCCTGGGCCGGCACGGTGACGCCCTCCTCCCCCAGGGCCCGCAGCAGGGAGCAGATGCGGGCGTGGGCGTACTCCACGTAGTAGATGGGGTTCTCGCTGTCCTCCCGGACCGCCAGCCCCAGGTCGAATTCCATCTGAGTGTCCGGCTTGGCGTTGAAGTACCACCGGGCGGCGTCCACGCTGACCTCGTCCAGCAGGTCGGACAGGGAGATGGCCTTGCCGGTGCGCTTGCTCATCCGCACCACCTCGCCGTCCCGCAGCAGCTTCACCAGCTGCATCAGCACGATGTCCAGCCGCTCGCTGCCGTTGAGCCCCAGGGCGTCCAGGGCCCCCTTCAGCCGGGCCACATGGCCGTGGTGGTCGGCGCCCCAGATGTTGATGACCCTGTCAAAGCCCCGGACGGCGAACTTGTTCCGGTGATAGGCGATGTCCGCGGCGAAGTAGGTGTAGAAGCCGTTGGCCCGGCGCAGCACGTCGTCCTTCAGGTCCAGCTTCTCGATGTCCGCCTCCTTCTTCCCCTGCTTGCGGAAGTGGTCCCGGAGGATGTCGGCGGTGCGGAGCCACAGGGCCCCGTCCTTCTCATAGGTCCACCCCCGCTCCGTCAGCAGGTCCACGGTCTCCTGGACATAGCCGCTCTCGTGGAGGGTGGACTCGTAGAACCAGTTGTCGTAGTGGATCTTGTACCGCTCCAGGTCGGTCTTCATCTTGGGCAGGTTGACGGACAGGCCGAACTGGGCCAGGGTCTCCTGGCGCTCCTGCTCCGGCACATCCACCAGCTTGTCCCCGTTCTGCTCGTAGTAGGCGCGGGCCAGGTCACGGATGTCCTCGCCCTGGTACCCGTCCTCCGGGAAGGGCACCGCGTCCTCGCCCTGGATGAGCTGGAGATACCGGGCCTCGATGGAGTGGGCGAACTTGTCGATCTGGTGGCCGGCGTCGTTCACATAGAACTCCCGGGTCACGTCGGCGCCGCAGGCGGCGAGGACGGAGGCCAGGGTGTCTCCCAGCACGCCGCCCCGGGCGTTGCCCATGTGCATGGGGCCGGTGGGGTTGGCGGAGACAAACTCCACCATGATCTTCTGCCCCTTCAGGTGGTCGGCGGTGCCGTAGGCGGCGCCCTCCGCCTCCACCGCCTCACAGACGGCGGCGTACCAGCTGTCGTTCAGGCGGAAGTTCAGGAAGCCGGGCCCCGCGATCTCCGCGGAGGCGAAGTAGCTGCCCGTCAGGTCCATGTGGTCCAGCAGCGCCTGGGCGATGTTCCGGGGCGCCTGCCGCAGCGCCTTGGAGGCCGCCAGGGCAAAGGTGGTGGTGAAGTCGCCGTTGGCGGTGTCCTTGGGGATCTCCACCGGCGCGGTCTTGACCTCCGCCTGGGGCAGGGTGCCGTCCGCCACCGCCGCCTGATAGGCCGCCATGGCCAGGGCCGCCGCCTGGTCCTTCGCGTTTTGTACCATGTTGATCATATCGTTCCCTCTTTCGTGAATGAGGAATTCGGAATGAGGAATGAGGAATTTTGGTGTCCGGCAAAGCCGGACAGATTTTAATTGCCGCCTGCGGCGGCACCGCAATTCCTAATTCCTAACTCCTAATTCCTAATTTTTCCGCTTCACCCGGATCTTAAAGCTGTTTCTTCCCGTCGCCGTGTGCATTCCCACGGGACTTGTCCCGCGGGAGCCCTTTTATTCAAATCCTCGGGCGAAGTGAATTCGCCCTCCGGCAAGATTTTGGCTTTGCCAAAATGCTTGGACGCGCTGCCGCGCGGTCCGCCGGAACAGTTCCTTCACTTTCGCTTCACCCGGATCTTAAAGCTGTTTCTTCCCGTCGCCGTGTGCTCCACCGCGATGGAGTATTTGATCTCCAGCAGTCCTCCCCGCTCGCTGAGGTTGTGGCGCAGGGCGCTGGTCTGGATGTCCACGGACAGCTCCCCATAGGGGGTCTCGTACAGGGAGGTGTGCTGCCGCCCCTCCTCAAACACCATCTGGGAGTTCACCGTGCCCGCCCGGCGCAGGATCACCTGGGGGCCGCTGACCTCAAAGGTGGTGGTGGTCCCCTCCATGCCGGTGAGGGCCGTCTCCTGATACGTCAGCCGCAGGCCCTCCTCCGTCAATTCCAGGAGCCCCTCGGTCACCAGCTCCGTGGCGTCCGGGTCCACGTCGTCAAAATACTGTTCGCCCCGGATGAACAGTGTCACCGGCAGGGGCCCCTGCCGCGTCTCAATATCGCTCAATGTCCACCCTCCGTGCCATATGGCGCAGGTCCTCCTGCAAAAACAGGGAGGCCGTTTGCTCAAAATCCTCCACCCGGTCGCTGACGTAGAACTCCGTCTCGCCCCGGCGGGTCTCATCCGCCCGCAGATCCCGGGCCTTCAGCATCCGCTTCAGCTCAAAGGCGGACTCCTCCCCGGCGGACACCAGCGCCACGCCGGGGCCCATCACGTCGCCGATGACATCCGCCAGCAGGGGGTAGTGGGTGCAGCCCAGGATCAGGGTGTCCACCCCCGCCTCTTTCAGCGGCGCCAGATACTCCCGGGCCACGGTCTCGATCACCACGTCCCCCCGCCGGATGCGCCCGGCCTCCGCCAGGGGCACGAACAGGGGGCAGGCCCGGCAGAATACCTGGATCTCCGGGTCCAGCCGCCGCAGCGCCGCCTCATAGGCGCCGGAGCGGACGGAGGCCGCCGTGGCGATCATGCCCACCCGCTTGTTTTTCGTCATCAGCGCCGCCCGGCGGCAGGTGGGCTCCACCACCCCCACCATGGGCAGGTCGTTCTCCGCCTGCAGGGTGGTCAGGGAGGTGGTGGTGACGGTCCCGCAGGCGATGAGGATGGCCTTCAGATCAAAGGACTGTAAAAACCGCACATCCTGCCGCGCGTATTTCAAAATGGTCTCCCGGGATCGCCCGCCGTAGGGCACCCGGGCGGTGTCGCCGAAGTAGATCAGGTCCTCTTCCGGCAAGATCTTCCAGAGGGAGTGTACCGCCGTCAGCCCCCCCAGGCCGGAGTCGAACACCCCGATGGGCCGCTGGTCCATTCCGCCCAGCCTCCTTTTCCTCCGCCGGCGCCGCCCGGCTGGCATTTCACATCTGAATTACATATTATACTATGCGGAGCCCTCTGCCGCAAGACAGATTTTAGGCTTTTTGCCCTGTTTTTTATATGGAATTTTCCGTATGTCTCTGCTATAATCGTGTCAGTATCATCCAACCCTATCATCCATTTGGGAGGTGTCTGCCCCATGAAGATCGAACTGACGGAACAGCAGTTTCGGTATCTGCTGGATCTGGTGTACATAGGAAACTGGGTCATCAACTCCACCCGGGAAAACGACCGCATCCAGGAATACGACCAGGTGGAGAGCCTGGTCTTCTCCCACTGCCTGCATCATAAGATGAGCAAGCTGGTGGAGCTGTACCGGGGGGAGCTGATCCCCTCCAAGGCCTTCGCGGACGGCGGCATCCACGAGGCCATCGAGCACTATGAGGACATTGTGTTCTATGAGATCCTGGCGGAGGAGCTGGCCCTGCGGGACATGGATGGGGAGCCCCTGACCCGGGAAAACTACGGGGAACTGATGGACCGGATCGACGCCTACCTGTCCGAATTCGACGAGCACGGCACCGACAACATCTCCGTGGACCTGCCGTGAGGCGGAAGGCACGCCGCCCCGGCGGGAGGGGTCCCCTGCCCCAGATTTTTGTTGGGACGACCAGAAAGAGAAAAAAGGAGCAACAAGAGCATGTCTGAAAAATCCAAGGTCTATTTTGCAGACTTCCGCTGCCCCAGCTGGCGGGAGAACCTGCCCCAGAAGCTGGCCCGCCTGATGGAGACCGCCGGCTTCGGCGACATCGACATGGACGGCAAGTACGTGGCCATCAAGATGCACTTCGGCGAGCCGGGCAACCTGGCCTATCTCCGGCCCAACTGGGCCCGGGCCGTGGCGGACCTGGTGAAGTCCCACGGCGGCAAGCCCTTTCTGACGGACTGCAACACCCTGTACGTGGGCGGCCGGAAGAACGCCCTGGACCACATCGAGTCCGCCTACGTCAACGGCTTCACCCCCTATTCCACCGGCTGCCACATCCTGATCGCCGACGGCCTGAAGGGCAACGACGAGGTGGAGGTCCCCGTGGAAGGCGGCGAGTACGTGAAGGCCGCCAAGATCGGTCGGGCGGTGATGGACGCAGACGTGTTCATCTCCCTGACTCACTTCAAGGGCCACGAGCAGGCGGGCATGGGCGGCGCCCTGAAGAACATCGGCATGGGCTGCGGCTCCCGGGCCGGCAAGATGGAGCAGCACAACTCCGGCAAGCCCTTCGTCAAGCAGAAGAAGTGCATCGGCTGCCGGGCCTGCGCCAAGATCTGCGCCCACGGCGCCCCCCAGTTCGGCGCCGACGGCAAGGCCACCATCGACACGGACAAGTGCGTGGGCTGCGCCCGGTGCATCGCCGTGTGCCCCAAGGACGCCATCCAGTGCCTGTATGACGAGGCCCCGGCCATCCTGAACAAGAAGATCGCCGAGTACACCAAGGCGGTGGTGGACGGCCGCCCCTGCTTCCACGTGTCCCTGGTGGTGGACGTGTCCCCCAACTGCGACTGCCACGGGGAGAACGACGTGCCCATCGTCCCGGACGTGGGCATGTTCGCCTCCTTCGACCCGGTGGCCCTGGACCAGGCCTGCGCCGACGCGGTGCTGGCCCAGACGCCCGCCCCCAACTCCGCCCTGTTCGACGAGGGCTGCGACTGCGGCGACAAGGACTACTTCCACGCCGCCCATCCGGACACGGAGTGGGAGGTCTGCCTGGAGCACGCGGAGAAGCTCGGCATCGGCACCCGGGACTACGAGCTCATCAAGATCTGACCGACAGAAAAAAGAAGCAGGACCGACTGGTCCTGCTTCTTTTTTGCCGCCAGGCTGCCCGCTCACGCGAACAGGGCGTTGAACTGCTCCACCACGGCGTCCGCGCCGGTGTGGGCCACCAGCATCACAAAGTTGCCGTTGGAGACGATGCGGGACTCGCTCCGCCACATCTCCGTGGGGGCGGGGTACCAGGCGCCGCCGGGGGCGGTGCCGTCTCCCACCTGATAGTCGATCCGGGCCTGGAAGATGTCCTTCACCGCCTGGACGTCCGCGCTGTTCTCCACTTCCACCAGGGCGATCTCATCGCCGGAGGCGGAGATCATGGCCATCTGCACCAGGCACTGACGAGTGGCGATGCCGGACAGGCCGGCATAGAACATGTCCAGAGACTCCCCTTCCATGGCCATCATGCCGGGCCAGGTCTCCTGGTCGCTGGTGACAGAAGCGGCGAAGGCCGCCAGGTCCACCGCGGAGGTGTCCGTCCCCTCCGCCGGCGTCTCAGGCTCCGTGCCGCCGGCCGTCTCCTCTGCGGGCGGCTGGGCGTCCGTGCCGCTGCCGCTGGCAGGCTCCTGGGGCGCGGACGGCGGCTCCTGCACCGGCTTGGCATCGGACGTTTTGTTGGGATCCGCGGGGGCCGTGCCCGTCTGGGGCTTCTGGGCCGGGTCCGCCGTGCCGGAGCCCATTTCCGGCTCGTCCGTCTCCTCTTTCTCGATCTCATCGATGGCCTCCGTCGTGCCGTCCTCTTCCGGGGTCTCCTCCTCCGGGGTCTCCTCTTCCGCAAGATCCGCCTCCCCGCCGGAGGGGATCGTCTCCTCCGCCGTGTCCGCCGTGTCGTCCGGGGTCTCCTCCGTGCCGCCGCAGGCGGCCAGGGACAGCGTCAGGGCCAGGGCCATCAAAAGTGCAAGTCCTCTCTTTTTCATTGTCTCTCTCCTGATTCGATGGATTTTACGGCGTGCTGCCGTCGTTTGCCAGCTTAGACGGCTTCTCTTTGAAAAAAGTTCCCATTGGGCGGACATTTTGACAGCTCATCCCGCTTCTTCGTGCAGCGTGTATAACATTGACTTTTCGCGGAAATTCCAATATAATCGTTTTGAACAAATCCCCCGAAAAAACGCACCGGCCGCGCGTTGCCCGCGCGGCCCCTTTGCCCTTACATGGCGGACACGCCCCGCCCGCAACGCAAGGAGGTCTTTATGAAAAAGCATCTACAGGACAGCCTGGTCATTGGCTTTGCGCTGTTCTCCATGTTCTTTGGCGCCGGAAATGTGATCTTCCCCCCCTACCTGGGCCTGGAATCCGGCCCGGAGTGGCTGCTAGGCTTTCTCAGCTATTTCCTGGCGGATATCGGCCTGGCCATGCTGGCCATGTTCGCCATCCTCCGCCAGGGCAGTCCGGACGGCATCACCGCCCGGATCGGCAAGGTCCCATCCACGATGCTGATGTGCGCCATCGTGCTGTGCATCGGCCCCATGCTGGCCATCCCCCGCACCGCCGCCACCACCTATGAGACCTCCCTGGCCCCGCTGGTGTCCGGTTTCAGCCCGGTGCTCTTCTCCGTGCTGTTCTTCCTGCTGATCCTGCTGCTGTGTGTGCGGGAGACAGCGGTAGTGGACATCGTGGGCAAGATCCTGACTCCCGCCCTGCTGATCGGCCTGCTGGTGCTGATCGTGATCGGCGTGGTTCATCCCATCGGCCCGGTGGGGGAGCAGCCGCTGGTGGAGAACGTAGCCGCCACCGGCATCGAGGCAGGCTACCAGACGATGGATGTGCTGGCCGCCATCGTGTTCGGCTACATCATCCTGAAAAGTGCCCGGGAAAAAGGACATGCGGAATCCGGGGCTCAGATACGGGTCGTCTCCGGTGCCAGTCTGGTGGCCGGCGTGGGCCTGCTGGTGGTCTACCTGGGCCTGACCTATCTGGGCGCCACCACCGCCCGCTTTTTCGACATCACGGTGGACCGTACCTATCTGGTGGTATCCATTGTCCGGAACCTGCTGGGCAGTGCCGGGATCATTCTCTTCGCCGTGGTGGTGGCCCTGGCCTGCGTCACCACCGCCGTGGGCCTGGTCAGCGCCTGCGCCGACTATTTCGCCGGCCTCTCCGGCGGCCGCGTCTCCTACCGGCTGCTGGTGTGCATCATTTGCGTGTTCAGCGCCGTGGTGTCCAACTTCGGCCTCAACGAGATCATCGCCATTGCCTCCCCCATCCTCAGCGTGGTCTATCCCCCCACGCTGGTGCTGATCGTCCTGGCCCTCACCGGCCAGCGCATCCGGAAAGACTGGGTGTTCCGCCTGGCAGCCCTGGGCGCCCTTGCGGTAAGCCTGCTGGAGGTGCTCCGCACCTACACCGGCGCGGAGCTGGCCTTCCTGGACCTGCTGCCCCTGTCCTCCCTGGGCTTCGGCTGGGTGGTGCCCGCCGCGGTCTGCGGCGTGATCGGCGCCCTCCTCCCCGGTCAGACCTCCAATCGTCCGTAACGCCGTCGGCGGTCCCGCCGGACTCTGCCGGAAAATGCCCCTGGTCCCCACCGGGACCAGGGGCATTCTGTTCCCCGGTCAGGCGGGGCCGGCGTGCGGCTCTCCCGGGAACACCGGCGGCTGCATTCCCTCTGAAGCGCTGTCCTTCCGGGGCCGGACGCCTGCTTTCCGCATGGGACGCCCATGTACCGCCTGCCTTGGTTTTCAATTCCGGCAATATGTAAGCGCTTTCTCTTTGAAGAATCCCACAAGAAATGTTAAGGCTTTTCGTCGTCTATGTAAAATGTACATGAAATATCTGATTTTTCTTGATTTTTTTGAGAATATATGCTAATTTTGAATTGTAAAGGAAAAGACAGGTGCGATTCCCCGGTTTCTTTCCCATTGATTTTTGCAAGGAGAAAGAAAGCGCTTACACGAAAAGAGGGCCTATGAATTCAACGATCTATGACGTATCCCGGCTGTCCGGTGTTTCCATCGCCACAGTGTCCCGGGCCTTCTCCAATCCCGACCGTGTGCGGGAGAGCACCCGGCGGAAGGTCTTTGAGGCCGCCGAGGTCCTCCACTACTCCCCCAACGCCATCGCCCAGGCCATGGCCCGCCAGCGGACGGACAAGATCGCCTTCCTCATCTGTAAAGAGGGGGCCTCCATCCTGGACGAGTTCTACGCCGGCATCTGCAACGGCATCATGGGGGAGACCAACCGGACCGACTACGAGCTGGTGATCTCCACCGCCGCAGACTGGGACATGGCCGCCAACACCTCCAAGAACAAGCAGGTGGAGGGGGTCATCCTGGGGGGGAATGCCCGGCCGGACATGATCTCCGAGCTGCAGAGCCGCAATCTGGCGGTGGTGCTGGTGAACAACCGGATCTCCGGTCTGGACATCCCCTGCGTCGTCTCAGATGAATACGGCGGCGTCCGGCTGGCCCTGGAGCATCTCATCAGCCGGGGCCACCAGAACATCGCCATGCTGGCGGGCCGCTTCTCCCCCTATATTCTGGGGGAGCGGTACCGGGCCTTTCTGGAGATCACTCAGGCCCACGGCCTGGCGGCGGACGCCCGGCACATCAAGCTGTGCGACCCCACGGTGGAGAGCGCCGCTGCGGCCTGCCAGGAGCTGCTGTCCCATCCGGACCGGCCCACAGCCATCTTCGCCGCCAACGACGTGCTGGCCGCCGGCGCCATGAAGGCCGCCCGGCGCATGGGCCTGCGGATCCCCGACGACCTGGCGGTGACGGGACTGGACGACAGCTCCGCCTGCGGGATGCTGGAGCCGGAGCTCACCTCCGTCCACATCGACTGCCACCGGATGGGGGAGCTGAGCGTGGCCCGTCTCCAAGCCCTGCTGGCCGGCGACCAGGACGTCCCGCCTGTGACCGTGGTGCCGGCGGAGCTGCGGGTGCGGGGCTCCAGCTGACCTTTCAAGAGAAAAGCATCCAACAGCACACGGAATTTTGCCCTGTGCAATTTTGAGGAGGAGAGGATATGAGAGCGAAACGAAAAATCGGGACCTTGGGAAAGGCCGTCGGCTGTGCGGTGCTGCTGGTGATCTCCCTGTTCCCCATCTATTGGCTGGTGGCCATGGCCATCCGGCCCACGGCGGAGATGCAGGGGCAGATCGCCCTGATCCCCCAGTCCCTCACCATCGAGCACTTCGTGAACCTGTTTGTCAACGAGGGCTTCGGGCAGGCCACCATCAACAGCCTCCAGACCACCCTGAGTTCCCTGGTGCTGTCGCTAATCGTGGGCGTCTGCGCCGCGTACGTCATCGCCCGGCGGCGGTTCCGCTTCCGGCTGAAAAAGCCCCTGACCTACTGGGTCCTGCTGGTCCGGGTGCTGCCGCCGGTGGCCTTCACCATCCCGCTGTACACCATGTTCAGCCGGCTGGGCCTGCTGAATACCAAGCTCCCCGTGACGCTGGCCTGCGTGCTGATCAATGTGCCGCTGATCATCTGGTTCCTCATCAGCTTCTTCCAGGACCTGCCGGAGGAGATTGAGGAGAGCGCCCGGGTGGACGGCGCCACAGAGTGGCAGCTCTTTGTCCGGATCGTCCTGCCCCTGGTGGCGCCGGGCATCGCGGCGGTGGCCATGCTGTCCTTTATGTACGCCTGGAACGAGTACACCTACACCGTCATCTTCACCCGCAGTCCCAGCAACTACACGGTGCCCCTGGCCCTGTCGGTCCTGAATACGGAGGACAACCTGACCAACTTCGGCCTGGTGGCCGCCGGCGGCGTGGTGTCCGTCATCCCCATCACCCTGTTTGTGATCTTTGCGCAGAACTACTTGATCTCCGGATTGTCAAGCGGCGCTGTCAAAGAGTAACAAAAATATACGCAGTCCCATTCCTGAACCCACTCACAAACGGAAAAAGTAGGAGGAAATGAAATGAAAAAGCTACTGACCCTGGTTCTGGCGCTGGCCATGACCCTGTCTCTGGCGGCCTGCGGCGGCAGCGATACCACGGCCACCGACTCCGGCAGCAGCGGAGATTCCAGCTCCGGCGAGCCCACCAAGATGACCCTGATCCTGCGCGGCGGCGCCTATGGCGAGTCCCTGCAGGCCATGCTGCCCGCCTTCGAGGAGGAGCACAACGTGGACATCGAGGTGCAGCTCCTGTCCTTCGATGATCTGCACACCGGCATCGCCCTGGACGCCGTCAACGAGACCGGCACCTATGATCTGTGCATGGTGGACGGCTCCTGGATGGCCGAGTTCACGGCCAACGGCGTGCTGGCCAACCTCAGCGAGATGGGCTACAGCTTCGACGACGACATCATCCCCGCCACCACCTCCATCTGCATGGTGGACGACAACATCTACCTGGCGCCCTACTACGGCAACGTGACGGTGATGATGTACAACAAGCAGCTGCTCGCCGACGCCGGCTATGCCCCTGAGGACATCGACTCCTTCCAGGACATCCAGGACATCGCCCAGAAGACCCGTGCCGCTGACTCCAGCAAGAACGGCTTCCTGATCCGCGGCGGCAGCGCCGACAACATCCTCTCCGACTTCCTGCCCCACCTGGTGGTTCACGGCGGCTGGGTTGTGGATGAGAACAACAACCCCACTGTGGACACCCCCGAGTTCCGCGCCGCCATGGAGGACTACCTGGCCCTGTACAACGTGGGCGGCACCCTGGACAAGGACGACATCGTGGCCTCTGTGACCTCCGGTGAGACCGCCATGGCCCAGATCTGGCCCGGCTGGTACACCCCCACCGCCGACGGCCCCGCCGACTACATCACCATCCCCACCAAGCTGACCGACGACGGCCAGGATATGGGCGCCGTGGCCCTGCAGGGCGTGTGGTGCATCGGCATCCCCGACAACGCTCCCCACAAGGACCTGGCTCTGGAGCTGCTGGAGTACGTCATGAGCCCCGAGGTGCAGCTGGCCTCCATTGAGGAGAACGGCGTGCCCTGCCGGTTCAGCTGCCTGACCGACCCCACCGTGCTGGAGACCTATCCCCACCTGGAGACCGTCTGCGGCGCGCTGCAGACCGGCGTGTACCGCCCTGTGATCGAGGAGTGGACCCAGTTCACCAACATCCTGGGCACCGAGATGGACAACATCATCCAGGGCACCAAGACCATGGACGAAGCCCTGTCCTACGCCCAGGAGCAGCTGGAACAGCTGATGGCCGGCTGATCGAAGTCCGCCGAACCAACGCCACATCACCCGGCCGGGGCGCCGCCAGGCGTCCCGGCCGCCCTTCCAGGGATCCCGGTCTCCCGGGTCCAAACCTCTCCAGCTTGTGAGGTCCTTGTATGAAGAGAAACGAGATTCGAAAACTGAATAGCGCCCAGGCGGCCACCAACCGCTTCGGCCTGGGGATGCTCACCCCCACCATGATCGTCCTGGTGGTCATGACGGCCTACCCCCTGGTCTTTACATTCATCTACAGCTTTACCGACTACAACTATCTGAAGGGCACGGAGAACGCCTCCTTCATCCTGTTTGACAACTACACCTCCCTGTTCCAGAACGGATACTTCCAGCAGGCGGTGGTGAACACCATCGTGTTTACCCTTCTGGCTGTGGTGCTGGAGATGGGCTTCGGCCTTCTGGTGGCGGTGTTCGTCAACTCCCTCAAGCGGGGGCAGAAGATCATGCGCACGCTGCTGCTCCTGCCCTATCTGCTGCCCGCCGTCACCGTGGCCCTCAGCTGGCGGATGATGCTCTCCGCCAACTACGGCATCGTCAATCAGGTCCTGGAGACTTTGGGCCTGCCGGTGTTCAACTGGTTCATGGACACCAAGACGGCCTTCGGCACCATTCTGGTGATCGACGTGTGGCAGAATGTGCCCTTTGTGTTCCTGCTGCTGTACGCCTCTCTGCAATCCGTGTCGGAGAGCCAGTACGAGGCCGCCCGCATTGACGGCGCCGGCGCCCTCCAGCAGTTCTGGTACATCACCCTGCCCAACATTAAGGGCAGCCTGGCCCTGTGCGCCCTGCTGCGGACCATTGACACCTTCCGCCTGTTCGAGAAGGTGAACGTCCTCACCGGCGGCGGCCCGGCGGGCACCACCACGACCATCACCCAGTTCCTGTACAATTACGGCATCAAGCCTCTGGACTTCGGCTTCGGCAGCGCCGGCGCCATCGTCATGACGATTTTGGTCCTGATCCTGTCCAGCTTCTACATCAAGCGCGCCATGGGTTGAGCGCCTATGGGAGAGCTGAAGCTGACCTTCGTCAACGTGGGCTACGGAGAGGCCATGGTGCTGGAGTGCCCGGACCCGGCCTGTCCCGGCGGCGTCTTCGTCATGGTGATCGACGGCGGCAGCGCCGAGCCAGAGGAGTATCAAAACGCCGCCTCCGGCCGCGTCCCCCTGGACCGCTATCTGGCCCGGCGGGGACTGGACCACATCGACCTGATGGCCGCCACCCACATCCATGAGGATCACCTGTGCGGCCTGCTGCCCGTGGCGGAGCGGATGCTCCCCGGCCGGTTCTGGCAGACCCTGCCGCCGGGCTTTTTCCGGGCCATGCGGCCCCTGGACATCCCGGAGGGGCTCAACCCCTCCCGGCGCAAATTTCTCCACGCCCTGAACGACTACCGGCTGCTCTGCCAGCATCTGGACGAGCGGGGCTGTCCCCGGCTGAGGCCGGAGGCGGGAGCGGAGCTCCCGCTGTGCCGGGGCCTCACCGCCCGGGTGCTGGGCCCCTCGTCCAGCCGTGCCCGCCAGCTGGAGACCATGTGCCTGTCGCTGTATCAGGAGACGGACGAGGCCGCCTTCTGGCGGCGGCTGGACCATCTGGACGCCGCCATGAACAACTTCAGCCTGATCCTGCGGCTGGAGTACCAGGGCATCCGGATCCTGCTTCCCGGAGACACCAACCGCATGGGCTACGGCGGTCTTGCGCCGGCCGACCTGCGGGCGGACCTCTTCAAGCTGGGGCACCACGGCCAGCGGGACGGCATCTCCCCCGGCCAAATACGCATCATCGCCCCCCGGGCGGTGGTGTGCTGCGCCTCCAGCGACCGGCGCTACAACAGCGCGGCGCCTGAGCTGCTGCGGATGATCTCCGACACCGGAGCCAGGCTGTACTTCTCAGACTGCCCGGAGGTGCCCGACGGGATCGGCGCACCGCCGCCCCATCAGGCGCTGACCATCCGCCTGGGAGGCGGGCTGTCCCCGGAGATCACCTACGACCCTCTGCCCGGATGATCGTGCCGCGGATCGCGCCGCGGACCCGGGCCCACGCCCTCACACGCGCCTCCCCCGGGAGCGCGCCATTCTGACAGCCCCCAGACCGCTCCACGCCCTTCGGTCTGCCGGGCCCAACAAAGGAGGAACAAGCCGCCGGCCGGCGGTGCGGCAGTGTGGAGACCTGCCGTAATCCTGTGCGGGTCTCGCTCCCGCACGGGGAGGTCCCTGCGCGGAGGCAAGGGGATCGCGGCCCAACACTATGGCAACTGTCAGTCTGAAAAACATCTATAAGATCTACGACAACAACGTCACCGCGGTGAGTGACTTCAACCTGGAGATCGCCGACAAGGAGTTCATCGTGCTGGTGGGTCCCTCCGGCTGCGGCAAGTCCACCACCCTGCGGATGGTGGCTGGGCTGGAGGACATCTCCAAAGGCGAGCTGTATATCGACGGCAAGCTGGTCAACGATGTGGAGGCCAAGGACCGGGACATCGCCATGGTGTTCCAGAGCTACGCCCTGTATCCCCACATGACCGTGCGGGAGAACATGGCCTTCCCCCTGAAGCTGCGGAAGGTGGACAAGCAGGAGATCAACCGCCGGGTCCAGCAGGCGGCGGAGATCCTGGACATCGTCCAGTACCTGGACCGCAAGCCCAAGGCCCTCTCCGGCGGCCAGCGCCAGCGGGTGGCCATCGGCCGGGCCATCGTCCGGGAGCCCAAGGTCCTTCTGATGGACGAGCCCCTTTCCAACCTGGACGCCAAGCTGCGCAACCAGATGCGGGCCGAGCTGATCAAGCTCCGCCAGCGCATCGACACCACCTTCATCTATGTGACCCACGACCAGACCGAGGCCATGACTCTGGGCGACCGGATCGTCATCATGAAGGACGGCGTGGTGCAGCAGATTGGCACCCCCCAGGAGGTGTTCGACACCCCCAACAACCTGTTCGTGGCCGGCTTCATCGGCACGCCTCAGATGAACTTCTTCCGGGGCAGCCTGGAAAAGGCGGGGGAGGGCTATCAGATCCAGTGCATGGGCGCGACCCTCTCTGTGACGGCGGAGCAGGCGGCCCGTCTGGCCGCAGGCGGCCAAAGCGGCGGCGAGGTCATCGTGGGCGTGCGGCCGGAGCACATCCAGCTCCAGGCCCAGGAGGAGAATGCCATCTCCGCCACGGTGGAGGTCTCCGAGCTCATGGGCAGCGAGGTGTATCTCCACGCGGTGGTGGGCAGCGGTGAGGCGGCCCAGGACGTGGTTATGCGCATCCCCACCACGGACCTGCCCGCCCAGTACCGGGGAAATGTCCCCTATGGGACCCGGATGCACTTCACCTTCTCCAGCCAGCTGGTCCACCTCTTTGACCCCGCCACGGAAAAAAGCCTGTTCTGCTGAGCGCGCCGGGCGGGCAGACCACGCTTTTCAATCCCCGCAGTCGCGGAGGACCTCTGTCAGGATATGCCGGGCCGATATGGCCCGGCATATCCTGTTGTTTTTTCTTCAGGCCCGGCGGCTCGGACAGAAAAATTGCGGCGCCGTCCACATGAACGGTGCCGCAAAAGGAGAAAAGAAGTCATCCGCCGCCGTCTCTGTCCCGACGGCAGACGAGTCAGCAAGGGAAATCAAATGCCCGGGCTGCGCCGCATCCTCCGCGGCCGCGCCCCGGCCGGCGGGGTCCTGTCCAGCAGGGCGGACGCCGCCTGGATGCAGGGCCCGGTCAGCAGCACGGAGAAAATGGTGCCGATGCCGATGGTGCCGCCCAGCAGCAGTCCCGTCAGGAACATGGCGCCGTCATACAGCATCCGCACCGTGCGGAACTGCAGGCGGGGCAGCCAGCTGTGGAAAATCAGCGTCAGGATGTCGCAGGGCGTCAGGCCGAAGCCGGACTTCTTCACCAGCGAGATGCCGAGCCCGGTGAACACCGGCGCGGCGGCGGCGCAGCACAGGCGGACAACAAGCTCCGCCGACGCCAGCAGCGGCGTCAGCAGCACGGACCACAGGTTCATGACCGCTCCGATCAGGAAGGTGCCGAACAGTGTCCCAAGGCCGATCTCCCGCCGCCGCAGTACCAGCACCAGCAGGAGCATGGCCCCCTGGATGAGGTAGAACGCGTTCCCCGTCTGGATGCCCAGGGTGTCGGAGAGGCCCTGAGTCATCACATTGAAGGCGTCGGACCCCAGGCCGCAGGACACGTACAGGGAACAGCTGATCCCCGAGGAGAGAAAACCGGCGCACAGGCATCCCAGCGCCGCAGCCCGCTCTTTGAACATCGAGATCCTCCCTTGGGCCTGTGCCCCTGTGATGCCCCGATTATAGCCGTGTCCCGCCGGATTGGAAAGGGACAAAACTGCGCAGAGGGAGCTTCTCCCTCTGCGCGGTGCTGTCAGGACCGGACTTTTTTGCGGTTCAGGTGGTGGTCCGGTATTTTCGGTATTCCGTGGGCGTGAGCCCGATGTATTTGGAAAAGATCCGGGAGAAGTAGCTGGCGTCCTCAAACCCGCTCTCCTCGGCGATGGTCTGCACGGAGTCCTGGGTCATGGCCAGCCGGATCTGGGCCTCCCCCAGGCGGCGGCGCAGAAGATACTGCTTCACGGAATAGCCCGTCTTCTGCTTGAACATATGGGACAGGTGATACGGGCTGATGTAGAATTCCTTCACCAGCCGCTCGATGGTCACGTCCTCCGCGTAGTGGAGATCGATGTACTTGGCGATCTGCCAGAAGATGGAGTCCTCCGGCGTGTCCGGCACGTTTTTCCGCTCCCGGGTCATCCGCTTCACCAGCTCCAGGGCGGCCAGCATCAGATACTGGCACAGGATCTGATAGCCGCTCTCCCGCTCCGCCGCATAGCGGTCCATCTGGCAGAACAGCTGCATCAGGTCCCCGAACTGCTCCGGCCGGTGGAACATGGGGCTGAACCGGCTCTCCAGAAAGCTGCCGGCGGGCAGGTCCGGCAGCGCCAGGCCCCCGATCCCCAGGCAGAGGGTGCGGTAGGGCTCCCCGGCCTGGGGAAACTCATCGTGCAGCGCGCCGCTGTTGCACAGGATCACGTCCCCCGCCGCCACCTCGTAGCGCCGCAGGTCCACGGTATAGAGCCCCCGCCCCTTCAGGATCAGCAGGATCTCCGCAATGTCCTCGTGGCGGTGCATCAGCGTGGAGTGGGTCTCTCCGGCCCAGTCCGAATAGCAGACGTAGGCCGCATAGGGCTGGTCCCGCAGCAGCTCCGCTGCCTCCCCGGCCGTATAGATCGGCCTCTGCTGATTGAATTCCGCTGGTCCCATGTGCGCTCACCACCAAAAAGTCCGGATCCCGGCACGGTTTTCCGCGGGGACAGAGCACCCCGCAAAAAAGTCCGGTTTTTACGTTCTCTATTATGAACGCTTCCCGCCGGACCTGTCAACTCCCAACGCGCCCGCCATTTCCCCCGGCGTCCTTTCAGCTGAGCACATAGAGGTGGTAGTTATACAGGGAGATCAAGGCCAGCTTGCGGGTCATGGCGCCGCCCGCGGTCTCGAAGGCGGACTCCACCGTGCCGGAAGCCCGGAGCACCGCGCGGTCAAAGCACCAGTAGATGGCCTTGGCCTCCTCCCGGGTAAAGTCGGGATACTGCTCCAGATACGGGGCCAGACCGCTTCTGCTCACCCAGGTGTTCAAGCCCCGGCAGCCGGCATACGCGTAGAGGGTCACGGCGATGTTCTTTCTGGTCAGGGGCGTGGACGCGTCCACGGTCCCGGCGGAGGGGTCAATCAGCCCGTTCTCCTCCGCCCAGGCGATGGCCGGGGCGTACGGTTCCGCCCCGCCGGCCGCCGTGCTGCCGGAGGCCGGCCCCGGCGCACCGTCGATCTCATACAGGGCGTTCAGGAACTCCGCGTACGTGGCGGGCAGCGCAAAGCCGAACTCCGTGTCCGAGACCGCGTCCATATACCCGTTCCCATACACATAGTCCAGGGCCCCCATGCCCACCGCGTCCGTGATGTCCGTGAAGTCATAGCTCTTGACAGCGGTGCCCCCCTCCTCCTTGCCCAGCAGGGCATGGGCGAAGTAGTCGCTGGAGAGCATATCCGCCGACACGCTGAATCTGTCCGCGATCTCCTCCTGGATCTCCAGGATCCGCGCGTCCGCCGCCGCCCGGTCCAGGTCCTCCGCAAAATACACGGCGGTGCCGGTGGCCGTGTCGAAGGCGAAGTCCGCCGTGATGAAGCTCTGGTCCGAGAGCACCGCATAGCCGCTGGCGTCCTCGGAGAGGACGTCCTTCCCGGCCAGGAGCCGGGAGTCATAGGGGAACCCGAAGAGGTTCAGCAGGGTGGGCAGGATGTCCGCCGTGCTGCAGTAGGTGTCCACAGGGATCTGTACGCCCGGGACGTAGCAGATGAAGCTGTTTTTGTACTTCTCAAAGGTGGTGTCCACCTCCCGGCCAGCCAGCTCGTTGTACTCCTCCTCCGTCAGGCCGTAGGGGTAGTGGTCGTTGGTGAGGACGATCGCCGTCCTGTCGGCGATGCCCGCCTCCTCCAGGCGGTCCATCAGATATTCCAGGGCGTACTCCAGCTCCATGTTGCAGGCAATGTAGGCCTTCACCGTCTCTGAATAGGGCAGGTCCTCCACCACATCCCGATTCTTTTCGCTCATGGGGTTGTCCCAGTTGTACTGGTAGTGGCCGCTGAAGGTCATGTAGTAGGTGCAGAACTGCTCGCCGCTGTCGATGTAGTCGTCCACGGACTGCTCCATCATCTCCAGATCGGAGGAGGGCCAGTTCAGCTCGATGTCCAGCCCATCCGTGGCGGATTGGAACGTGTATCCCATGTTGGGGTGGGTGTCGCTGCGGGAATAGTACTCCCCTGTGTAGTTGTGATAGGCCCAGGTCTCGGCCCCCGCGCTTTTGAAGGCGTTGCCCAGGCAGAAGGGCAGATAGTTGTTCTGGGAGGCGTAAAAGCTGGCCGTGGTCTTCTGCCGGGACAGGTCCGGATACAGGCCCATGCAGAATGTGTACTCTCCGTTGGTGGTGTTGCTGCCGAAGGAGCCGTAGTAATTGTTGAACACAAACCCGTTGGTGGACAGCTCATAGAGGGCCGGGGTCCGCTCCGGGTCGATCAGGTAGGGGGAGAAGGACTCGGCGCAGATGGTGATCAGGTTGTAGCCCTGGAAGATGCCCGTGTACTGGTTCTTCCGGGTGGGCTCCTGTTGGGCAAAGTAGCGGTCCAGCTTTTTCAGCTGCTCGTCGTCCGTCTCCTCCGCCAGGGCGTCGAAGTCGATGGCCAGCATATTGTTGTCGCCCATCTCGGCCAGGTCGATGTCCACCTTCTCTCCGTCGGCATAGTAGCTGGCCGAGACGCTGCTGACCGTCTCCCCCAGGAGGATGTACTTGCACTCCATCCGGGCCGTGGAGAGGAGCCCGATGTTCTGGACGCTGATCTCCGTGGCGGTGTTGGGGTTCTGGTACAGCCGATAGACGGAAAAGGCATTGTCGTTTTGCAAGGCCATGGTGCCCACCGCACACAGGTGCAGGGCCACCAGCAGTGCTCCGGCGGCAACGTGCATCCGCCGCCGGCACCTGGGGAACCGCAGGCCCCACTTGCCCCTGAGGACCAGCACGAACAACGCCGCCTGGGGCAGCAGCAGCAACAGGATCTGGGGCAGCGCCTCCCAGATGCCGTAGAGCATCTGCTGCCAGAAGTTGGCCACGGCCTCCGCGCCGAAGCTGAACTGCCAGAAGGACATGAACTCCCCGAAGATGGAGTTGTACACCAGCTGGATCTCAAAATACACCGTGATGAGGGACGACAGCGCCAGGAACACGATCCTGTTGACCCGCTCCTCGAACAGGGTGCTGACGATCCAGAGCAGGCATCCGGCGGCCAGCGCAAAGATGCACGGATAGATGATCCGCGCGGAGAATCCGCCATAGACAAACAGATGCAGCATCCCTTCCAGCACCAGGGGGAGGATGCCGCAGACAGCCAGGGCGCGCCAGTTGTCCTTCCAGTCCGTTTTCAGCTTGCTGCGTATCTCTTTCATCCGCTATTGACACTTCCGTTCGACAAATTTTACGCATATTTTACAATAGCGGATCTGATTTTTCAATATGCACCCCGCACAGAGCCCTCATAAAATCGCCAAAAATCGTCGTTTTTGGGTGGCGCCGGCAAACAAGATCCCCCAAAAACGCGCGGTACCGGGCGGGAAGCTCCCGCCCGGTACCGTGTTCAAAATCAAATGTGCCGTTTTGTTCCGCTTGTCCGCGGGGCTCAGATGCCGGCGCGCACCTCGTCGAACTCCCGCTGGATCTCCTGGGAGGGCGGTGCCGTCAGCAGGCTCGTCACCACGATGCACAGGCAGGAAAACAGGAAGGCGGGCAGCAGTTCGTAAATATCCCACATGCCGCCCAGAGGCCGCACCAGCAGGTTCCAGACGAACACCATGACGCCGCCGCCGAGCATGCCGGCGATGGCCCCGGCCCGGTTGATCCGCTTCCAGAACAGGCTCAGCAGCATCAGAGGCCCGAAGGTGGCGCCGAAGCCTGCCCAGGCAAAGCTGACGATGGTGAAGATGACGCTGTTCTCATCCAGAGCGATGACGATGGCCACCGCCGTGACGGCCAGCAGTGTCAGCCGGGAGACCAGAAGCACCTGCTTGTCGGTGGCCTTCCGGTGGAAGAGGCCCTGGTAGATGTTCTTGGAGAAGGCGGAGGCCGCGATCAGCAGATAGGAGTCCGAGGAGCTGATGGTGGCGGCTAGGATGCCGGCCATCACCAATCCCGCCAGCACCGGCGGCAGCAGGCTGGTGGAGAGCAGGATGAACACGTTCTCCGCGTCAGAAGCCGTGGTCAGCGCCGTGGGGAACAGCGTCCGGCCCACCAGGCCGATGAATACCGCCACGGCGAGGGAGATGAGCACCCACACGGTGGCGATGCGGCGGGAGGCGGTCAGCTCCCTCTCATGCCGGATGGCCATGAACCGCAGCAGCACCTGGGGCATCCCAAAATAGCCCAGGCCCCAGGCCAGGGTGGAGACGATGCTCAAAAAGCCGTAGCTGCCCGCCTCGCCGAACTGGGGCACGCCGTTCACCGCCTGCTGCACCCCGTCCACCGTTACCGGCGTGGCGATGCCGAAGAAGTCCAGGAAGCCGGGAATGGATCTGGCGTTGTCGAGCACCGCGTCCAGGCCGCCCGCCGCTGCGGTGCCGGTGAGGACGATCACCAGCAGCGCCACGATCATCACCACCGCCTGCATGAAGTCCGAGGCGCTCTCCGCCAGGAAGCCGCCGATGATGGTGTAGACCAGCACAAAGACCGCGCCCACGATCATCATGGGCACATAGCCAAGCCCAAACAGGGTGGAGAACAGCTTGCCGCAGGTCACCAGGCAGCTGGCCGCGTACACCGTGAAGAAGATCAGGATGAACAGGGCTGCGATGGTCATGATGACCTTGCCCTGCTCATGGAACCGGTTGGAGAAGAACTCCGGCAGGGTGATGGCGTTCCCCGCTTTCTCGCTGTACCGGCGAAGCCGCCTGGATGTGATGAGCCAGTTGATATAGGTGCCCGCCGCCAGGCCGATGGCCGTCCAGGCCGCGTCCGAGATGCCGCACCAGTAGGCCACGCCGGGCAGGCCCATCAGCAGCCAGCCGGACATATCCGACGCCTCCGCGCTCATGGCCGTGACCCAGGGCCCCAGGGTCCGCCCGCCCAGGAAATAGTCCTCAGAGCTCTGGTTGGCCCGACGCGCAAAGGCCACGCCGATGCCGATCACCACCAGCATATACGCGATCATGACCACCATGATCTGCAGTGAATCTCCCATGATCCCTCCGAACCTCCATTCTCCACGCAAAAATATGCAATATTATACATGACATCCTCCTGCAAATCAAGAGACAGAGGCTACAAAGATGCATGAAAATTCTCTGTTTGTTTCTCACCTCTGCCCCGGACCGGCAGGCGTCCTTCCCGTGTGCCCCTCCGCGGCCGGCAGTGGGGGGACACAAATGGCGCCGGGCCGCATAGACTGTATTGGCAAGGGCGCCGCCGGGTTCGGCGGCCATTCTTTTTTTGTCGAGGTGTTTTTCATGTGCGGAATTGCGGGTTTTTGTCAGCTTGAAGGGGACCTTCTCCAAAGGCGGGAATTTTGGACAGATGTCCTGGTGGAGATGCGGAAGTCCCTGGCCCACCGGGGCCGGGACCAGACCGGGGAATATCTGGACCGGAGCGCGGGCCTCTCCCACACCCGGCTGTCCATCCGGGATCTGGCCGGCGGCGCCCAGCCCATGGCGCGGAGCCGGGATGGCCGGGACTGTGTCATCGTCTACAACGGTGAGGTGTACAACACAGACGAGCTGGTTCCGGACCTGACGGGGCGGGGGTACCGCTTTGCCACCACCTGCGACACGGAGGCCATTCTCTATGCCTACATGGCGTACGGCCTGGACTTTGCGGAAAAGCTGAACGGCATCTTTGCCGTTGCCATCTGGGATGCGGAGGCGGAGCGGCTCATCCTCTGTCGGGACCGCCTGGGCGTCAAGCCCCTGTTTTACACGGTCCGGGACGGCGTCCTGGTGTTCGGCTCCGAGCCCAAGGCGCTGTTCTGCCACCCCCAGGTCCCGGCGGAGGCGGACCTGGACAGCTTCCGGGAGCTCCTGGGCATCGGCCCGGCCAGGGCGCCCGGCTGCGGGGTGTTCAAGGGGATCCGGGAGGTGCGGCCCGGGCATCTCGCGGTCTTTGACCGGGAAGGCTTCCGGGAGGTCCCCTACTGGGCTTTGGAGGCCCGCCCCCATACGGACAGCTATCCGGAGACGGTGGAGAAGGTCTCCTGGCTGCTGCGGGACGCCGTGGAGCGTCAGATGGTGTCCGACGTGCCGGTGTGCAGCTTTCTCTCCGGCGGGGTGGACTCCAGCGTGGTCACCGCCCTGGCCGCGGGCGTCCTGGCACGGGAGGGAAAGACCCTCAATACCTTCTCCTTTGACTTCACCCATAACGCCGCGTATTTTCAGTCCAACGCCTTCCAGCCCACCCAGGACCGGCCCTATGTGGACCAGGTGCTCTCCCTCTATCCCCTCCGGCACACCTATCTGATGTGTGACGAGTCCACCCCGGCGGACCTGCTGCCGGCGGCGGTGGCGGTGAAGGACCTGCCGGGCATGACGGATGTGGACACCTCCCTGATGTACTTCTGCGGCCAGGTGAAGCAGCGCAACAAGGTGGCCCTGACAGGCGAGTGCGCGGACGAGATCTTCGGCGGCTATCCCTGGTTCTATCGGGACGACCTGTTCCACGCCGACGGCTTCCCCTGGTCCGCCGACCTCTCCGCCAGGACGGCCCTGCTGTCAGAGGAGGCCATCCGTGCTCTGGACCTGGAGGACTATGTCCGCCAGCGCTACGCGGACGCGCTGAAGGAGGTCCCGGCCCTTCCCGGGGAGACCGGGGACGACCGCCGCCGGCGGGAGGTCAGCTATCTCAACCTCCGCTGGTTCATGCAGACGCTGCTGGACCGGATGGACCGGGCCAGTATGTCCTGCGGCCTGGAGGCCCGGGTCCCCTTCGCGGACCACCGGCTGGTGGAGTACCTCTACAACGTGCCCTGGCGGATGAAGTACCGGGACGGTCTGGAAAAAGCCCTGCTGCGGGACGCCTGCCGGGACCTTCTGCCGCCGCAGCTTCTGTACCGGAAGAAGAGCCCCTATCCCAAGCCCTACGCCCCTCAGTACGAAGCCCTGCTGTACCAGCGCTTCCGGGAGATCCTGGAGGCCCCGGCGGCCCCCGTCCGCCGCTTTCTGGACCGGGGCAAGGCCGAGCGGTTTCTCGCCGCTCCCAAGGACTACGGCCGCCCCTGGTTCGGCCAGCTGATGGCCGGCCCCCAGCTGGTCGCCTACTGGATCCAGCTCAACGCGTGGATGCTGCGCTATCACGTGGGATGAGCCGAGGTCCCGCGCCGCCGCAAATACGGCCGGAGCCTCCCGGCGGCGCGGCTTTTCTCCCCCGGCCGCAGGTCCGCTGTTGCAAAGTCCGCCGGTTTGTGTTACATCTATTACAGATGCAACCTTTTTCAGGAGAGACACCATCGTGAAGATCAGTCAGGAAAAACAGAAGAAGCTGGCGTATGTGGCCCGCCGGTATTATCTGGAGGACCAGCGCCAGAGCGACATCGCCAAGGAGCTGGGGGTCTCCCGCCCCATGGTCAGCCGGATGCTGGCCGAGGCCCGGGAGCTGGGCGTGGTGGAGATCACCGTCCACGACGCCGGGACCCGGACCGCCACCCTGCTGGAGCGGCTGCGGCTGTCCACCTCCATCCGGGGCGGCGTGCTGGTGGAGGACGGCGCGGACGAGGACGCCACCAACCAGCTGCTCTCCCAGGGTGCGGTGGAGCTGCTGCGGCAGCTGGAGACCCGCCGCCTGGGGGTGGGCTGGGGCTATCTCATCGGCCAGCTGGTGACCTGGCTGGAGAAGCACCCCCAGCCGGACAGCCCCGTCACCGACATCTGCCCCCTGGTGGGCAACGCCAACATCCCCGCCCGGAACTACCAGTCCAACGAGAACGTCCGCCTGATGGCCCAGCAGCTGGGGGCCGCGCCCCACTTCCTCTACCTCCCGGCCCTGCCGGAGGGGCTGGAGGAAAAGCAGCTCCTCTGCTCCACGGAGGTCTACCGCCAGATCCACCAGCAGTGGGAGCAGCTGGACACGGCCCTGGTGAACATCGGGAACTACCCCTCCAGCCCAGACTTCGCCTCCCTGGTGCGGTACGGCAGCCTGCTCCAGCAGTACCACGCCTGCGGCCGGATGCTGGTCTACTATTTCAATGAGCAGGGGACGGTGATCCAGTCGGACCAGGACTTCGCCATCCAGATCCCCCTGGACACGCTGCGCCAGTGCCCCCGCATCATCGGCGTCTGCTCCGCCAACACCGGCGCGAAGGCCCTGCTGGGGGCCCTCCGGTCCGGGGTCTTCACCCATCTGGTGGCCCGGTCGGAGCTGGTGAAGTCCCTGCTGGACCCGCAGTGAGTAACATATGTAACCTCCCGGACGATAGTTTCGTCCGGGAGGTTTTTGATTTATGCGCATTATCCATAAATCAACCCTATTCATTCTATCAGATATGGAAAACACGCGCTTTTTGTATTGACTTTTGTAACCGTAAGTGATACCGTGGACGCACAAACGTAAATCTTCCATGACTTCAAGGAGGAATCCTTATGATGACAAAAACGGACCTGGCCGCCCGGCTGAAGCACGCCTGCGCCGCGGTCATCGCCGCCGAGCAGGAGCTGACGGAGATAGACTCCAAATTCGGCGACGCGGACCACGGCCTGACCATGGCCAAGATCGCCCGGGCCATCACCGAGGCGGTGGACCAGTCGGACGGCGGCATCCAGTCCATGCTGGACGACGCGGCCATGGCGGTCATGTCCCTGAACGGCGGCAGCGCCGTGCCCCTGTGGAACACCTGGCTGGACGGGATGCAGGAGGAAGCGCCGGAGGGGGAGGAGATCGACGTCCCCGGCCTCCAGGCCATCTTCGCCAAGGCGCTGGAGGAGCTGAACGACATGTCCGGCGCCCAGGTGGGCGACAAGACCATGATGGACGCCCTGATCCCCGCCAGCGAGGCCATCGCCGCCTATGCGGGCAGCGACGAGGGCGGCCTCTTCGACGCCGCGGCCAAGGCCGCAGCCGCCGGCGCGGAGAACAGCAAAAACTTTGTCTCCAAGTTCGGCCGGGCCAAGAGCTACGGCGCCCAGACCATCGGCACGCCGGACGCCGGCGCCATGTCCATGTCCTATTTCTTCCAGGGCCTGGCCCAGGCGTGATTTCACTCTGTATTTCAAACGGGAGGTTTTTTCCATGAAAATGAAGAAGTTCATCAACGCCCCTGAGACCATCACCGACGAGGAGCTGGTGGGCCTCGGCCTGGCCTATCCGGACATCCTGGATGTGGACGGCCACCTGGTCATCAGCAAGGATCTGGCCGACGCGGACCGGGTCACCATCGTCACCTACGGCGGCTCCGGCCATGAGCCCGCCCAGGCGGGCTTCGTGGGCCGTGGGATGCTGGACATCCAGGCGGTGGGCGACATCTTCGCCGCCCCCAACGGCCAGCTGGTGTTCGACGCCATGAAGATGGCGGACAAGGGCCACGGCGTGCTGCTGCTGACGCTGAACTACGCCGGCGACCAGCTGGCGGGCAAGCAGGCCATGAAGCTGGCCAAGAAGGCGGGCCTCAACGTGCGCCAGGTCATCACCGGCGAGGAGATCCAGTACGATCCCAACGGCGAGGACAACAAGCGGGGCCTGGCCGGCGCGGTGGCCCTGTACCACATCGCCGCAGCCGCCGCCCGGGAGGGCAAGAGCCTGGATGAGGTGGCGGAGATCGCCCAGCGGTACGCCGACAACATGGCCTCCCTCACCGTCAAGTCCACCGACGCCACCCATCCCCAGAACGGCATGTCCTTCGGCGACCTGGGGGAGACGGACCTGATGGAGATCGGCGCCGGCCAGCATGGCGAGGGCGGCGGCGTCCGGGTGCCCATGATGTCCTCCAAGGACACGGTGGCCCATGTGGCGGAGGCCCTGTGCAAGGCCCTGGACCTGAAGGCCGGGGACAAGACCTTTGTGATGATCAACGGCTGCGGCGCCACCACCACCATGGAGATGCTGGTGCTGTTCAAGGACACCGTGGAGTTCCTGAAGGCCAAGGGCATCGACGTGGTGGCCAGCATGGTGGGCGAGATCCTCACCGTTCAGGAGGCCGGCGGCTTCCAGATGAACATCGCCAAGTGGGACGACGAGACCCTGCGGCTGTGGAACACCCCCTGCCACACTCCCGCCTACAGCAAGGAGTGAGCCATGGCAGACAACATCGGAAACAAGGCCGCCCACGACTACCATCTGGACGTGCCCGTGGCCCAGGAGGGCTTTTACGTCAAGGGCGCGGCCCACTGTGACTTCGGCATGAAGAGCCGCCTGGCCCGGATGTTTGACCCCAAGTCCGGCAACGCGGTGATGCTGGCCTTTGACCACGGCTACATCATGGGCCCCACCGCCGGCTTAGAGCGCATCGACCTGGTGATCCCGCCCCTGATCCCCTATGTGGACGTGCTGATGGGCACCAAAGGGGTCATCCGCTCCTGCATCTCCCCGGCCCAGCGGGTGGCCCGCTGCGTCCGGGTGACCTATGACTCCACCGTCCTCTACGACGACATGTCCAACGGCGGCGGCATCGCCTGCGACATTGAGAACGCCATCCGCATGGACGCGGACTGCATGGCGGTCCAGACCTTCATCGGCGCCCCCGGCGAGTCCCGCTCCCTGGAGCTGCTCTCCCGCACCGCCGACGCCGGCACCCGCTACGGCATCCCCACCCTGGGCGTGGTGGCCGTGGGCAAGGAGATGGAGCGGACGGAGAAGTTCTTCCTGCTGGCCACCCGGGTGCTGGCGGAGAACGGCGCCAACATCGTCAAGAGCTATTACTGCGACGGCTTCGAGCGGGTGGCCGCCGCCTGCCCGGTGCCCATCGTCATCGCCGGCGGCAAGAAGCTGCCGGAGCTGGAGGCCCTGGAGATGGCCTACCGGGCCATCGCGGAGGGCGCCCACGGCGTGGACATGGGCCGGAACATCTTCCAGTCCGACTGCCCCGCCGGCATGGCCCAGGCCATCGGCAAGGTGGTCCACGAGGGCTACACCGCCCAGCAGGCCTACGAGGTCTATCAGGAAGTCAAAAACGCTAAATAAGGAGGAGCCACTATGTCTGCGCAGTACATGCACATCGGCATTCCCATCACCAACCGCAAGCCCGGCATGACCTACAACGAGGGGGCCAAGTTTTGGGTCAGCAACGTGGATGACTACGACTACAAGATCGAGTACCTGAAATTCGAGGAGGGCACCCCCTTCCCGGAGGAGATCCACCGCAACCCCCACGTGGCCTACAAGGTGGACGACCTGGAGAAGTACATCGCCGACGCGGACAGCGTCATCTGCGGCCCCATGGCCGCCAACGACCAGGGCGACCGGCTGGCCTTCGTCTGGAAGGACGGCGCCATCCTGGAGCTGTACCAGGAGGCGTGAGCCCGCGTCCGTTGGAAAAGCAAGCGCAGAGGAGCGGCCCAAAAGGGCCGCTCCTCCTATTTTGATCTCCTGCCTCCGGTCATCCCAGCTCCAGCCGCCTCCCCAGCCGGGAGAGCAGCTCGTTGGTGATGGTGCCGCACTGCTCCGCCACCGCCTCGGCCCGGATCTCCTGGCCGCCGTCCCGGCCGATCAGGGTCACCACGTCGCCGGGGGCGACGGTGTCCAGCTCCGTCACATCCACCAGCAGCTGGTCCATGCACAGGTTCCCCACCATGGGGCACCGGCGGCCCCGGAGCAGCACCTCCCCGCCCCGCTGGGGCAGTTCCCGGGGCAGGCCGTCGCCGTAGCCGATGGTCACCACCGCCAGCCGGGTCTCCCGGTGGGCGTGAAAGGCCAGGTCATACCCGGCGGCCTCCCCCGGCTCCAGCCGCCGCACACTGGCCACCCGAGCCCGGAGGGACAGCGCCGGCCGCAGGTCCAGGGCCCTCTGGACCGGGGCCTCACCGCTGCGGACGCCGTACAGGGCGATGCCCGCCCGGGCGTAGGCGCAGGGCTGGGGCGGCAGGTTCCAGATGCCGTAGCTGGCCTGGACGTGGATGGCGCCGGGGTCGTATCCGGCCGCCCGCATCCAGTCCACGGTCTCATAAAAGGACGCCAGCTGGCGCTGGGTATAGGCGGTGTCCGCCGCCGTCAGGCTGTCCGCCACGCACAGGTGGGAGAAGGTGCCCGTGATCCGCAGCTGGGGCAGGCGGTACATGGCGGCGATGGCCGCCCGGTCCCCCGCCGGGATGCCCAGCCGGTGCATCCCGGTGTCCAGGGCCAGATGGACCCGGAGCCAGACGCCCTGAGCGTCCAGGGCCCGGCCGTGGTCCGCGTCCGCCACCGTCTGGGTCAGGCGCCACCGGGCCAGCAGGGGCGCGTCCTCCGGCCGGGTGTAGCCCAAAATCAGGATCGTCCCCCGGACGCCGGACCGGCGCAGGGCGATGCCCTCCGCCAGGCAGGCCACGGCAAAGGCCCGGACGCCGGATCTCCAGAGCCGCCGGCACACCCGGACCGCCCCGTGGCCGTAGGCGTCCGCCTTCACCACTGCCATCAGCTTCTGGCCGGGAGCCAGTGCCCGCTGGAGGGCACCGGCGTTGTGGGCCAGGGCCTCCAGGTCCACCTCCCGCCAGGCCCGGGCGGCGGGCGGGAGCCGCCGGGGCGCCAGGGCCAGCGCGGCGGCGGACAGGGCGAAGGAGAGAGCCAGCACGGCGCAGAAGTGGCCCAGGCTGTTTGCCACCAGCAGCCGCTCCGCCCCCAGCAGCTCCGCCCCGAAGCGCACCAGGACGATGCACCAGGGATGCAGCACATACACCAGGGCGGACAGGCGGCGGCACCAGCGATCCTCCCCCCGATCAGCCCCCAGCAGGGCGGAGAAGAGAAAGAGCATCGCCAGCGGCAAAAAGAGGTACATACTGTCGTGCCGCTGGACGCCCAGGCTGTGGAGCCACAGCGCCTCGCCGCTCATGGCGGCCAGAGAGAGCAGGAACCCCGCCAGCGTGGCCCGCCGGGAGAACCGCCGTCCCGCCGTCCCCAGCAGCAGGAACAGCGGCACATAGAACAGCCCGTTCCGGGTGTAGGAGAACACCTGGAAGATGGCGCTGTACGCCGCTTCCAAGGCCGGGACCTGGGCAATCAGGCCGTAATAGCTGTCGCCGCCCAGGCCCACGAGGTACAACAGTCCTGCCAGGGGCAGCGCCAGCCGCAGCCCCAGCCGCCGGAGCCGCCAGGCGATGGGGATGCCCAGCAGCAGGCCCGGGAAGTACCACAGGTGGTAGAAGGTGCCGTCCGTCACCAGCCGCCGGAAAAAGTCCCCGTCCAGCTGCCCGGTGTAGAGGTTCAGGGGCAGGTACAGCAGCACGCAGACGCCGTACAGCAGCGCCGTCTTTTTCCAGAAGGGCCAGACGGTGCGCCAGCCCTTTTGGTCCAGAAAGTACCCGCTGACCATCAGGAAGAAGGGCACCGCCACCCGTCCCAGCACCCGGGTGAGATAGACGTCCCCCAGGGCTGTGTAAGTGGTCAGGGGCGAGGTGTTGATGGCCGCCACCAGCACCGCCGCCAGCAGGCGGAAGCGGTCCAGGGCCGGAGACGGGCGCCTCATGCGGGCCGCCCCCAGGCGGTGACGATGAAGCCCCCGGCGTTGTCACCGGAGACCTGGCAGCAGCCCTCCGGCAGCTGGATCTCCGTCTCCTCCCCGGCGCAGGGCACGTAGAACACCTGGGCCAGCCGCCCGTCCGGCAGCGGGCAGGAGCGGGGCCGCTGCCGGAGGAAGTCCCCGTACTCCTCCAGGCACAGGCCGTTTTCCTCCATCAGCCGGGCGTGGGGCGCGCCCACATAGCGGAAGTGCCAGGGCTCCTCGGCGATGCCGGTGAGGTCCTCCTTCTCCCGCCGGTACCGCTGGATGAAGCCGTAGGCGGCCGCCGCTTTGCGGAAGGCCCCGCAGGCCCCGTCATAGGGGAAGGCGGGTCGGATGAAGTCGATGTGTCCGGCGGCCCTGCCCAGGTCGATGGCAAGGCCCGTCTGGTGCTCGCTGCACCCGGGATAGGCCACGTACCTGCGGGTGAAATCCGGGCCGTTCTCCGCCAGGGTGTCGTCCCAGATCTTCTGCTGTTCCTCCTGGCTCCGCCAGCCGGAGACGGGGACGATCTCCGCCCCGCCCCGGACCCGCTGGATGCAGGCCGCCAGCAGCCGGGCGGCCTGCCGGTCCAGCAGGATGTCCGGGTGGCCGCCGTCCACGGCGGTCAGGCCCTCCCCGGCGGCGGTCCTCAGCGGATGCCGCCGGTTCACCAGCGCCAGGGGCCCGGTGAAGCTCTGTTCTCTGGAAAGCCGCACGGTCCTCATGCACCCACCCCCAATTCGATCAGGCGGGTGATGAGGCGGCTGAAGTCCCAGCCCGCGGCGGCCATCATGCCGGGGTAGCGGCTGTGGGCGGTGAAGCCGGGGATGGTGTTCACCTCGTTGAAGACGATCTCCCCCCAGGGCGTCAGGAACAGGTCCACCCGGGCGAACACCCGGCAGTCCAGCGCTCGGTAGACGGCCTTGGCAGCCTCCTGGATCTCCGCCGCCTTCTCCGGGGAGATGCGGGCCGGGCAGTGGATGCGGGAGGTGATCAGGCTGTACTTCTCCGTGTAGTCGAAAAAACCGTCTGCAAGTTCGATCTCGTCCACCGCGCCCACGGTCAGCTCGTCGCTGCCCATAACGGCGCAGCCCACCTCAAAGCCGGGGACGGCCTCCTCCAGCAGGATCTCCCGGTCGTGGGCAAAGGCTGTCCAGACAGCGGCGGGCAGCTGGTCGGGGGCGTTCACCTTGGAGATGCCGAAGGAGGACCCGGCCCGCACGGGCTTCACGAACAGGGGATAGCCCAGCTCCTCCGCCGCCTGGGCCATCTGGGGCAGGACGGCGCCCCGGCGGAACAGGCGGCTCCGGGGCACCCGCACCCCCGCCAGGGCCGCCAGCTTGTGGGCCCGGTCCTTGTCCATGCACAGTGCGCTGGACAGGGCCCCGCAGCCCACGACGGGCACGTCCATCAGCTCCAGCAGGCCCTGGACGGTGCCGTCCTCCCCGTTCTTGCCGTGGAGGATGGGGAACGCCGCGTCAAATCCCTCGCTCCTGCCGGACCCATCCAGCCACAGCAGCCGCCGGTCCCCCCGGTCCAGGGACAGGGCGCAGGGCACACAGTCCGGCCGGGACGCCCAGTCCCCGGTCTCCAAGCCGGACAGGGGCCCGCCGTACCGCAGCCAGCGGCCCTCCCGGGTGATGCCCACCGTCAGGGGCGTGAACCGGCTCCGGTCCAGATGGCTCAGCACGCCGTGGGCGGACTGCAGGGACACCTCGTATTCGGTGGAGCACCCGCCGAACAGCACCAAAATCGTCTGCATGGAATCGACCTCCTGAAATGGCGAAAACCGCCTTGCTTGATACGAGGATCGTACCAGAACACGGCGGTTTTTGTTTTCAGGTTTTCCTGCGGAGTTCCTGCAAACCCATTGTGAAGTTCTTGTGATTTTCTTACGACGCCGGAAGGGTCACGGTAAAGGTCACGGTGTCGTCGGCGCTCTCCGCCCGGATGGTGCCGCCGTGGAGCTCCACGATCTCCTTGGCGATGGCCAGGCCCAGCCCGGCGCCCCCCGTGCGGGTGGCCCGGGCGCTGTCCAGCCGGAAGAACTGCTCGAAGATGCGGTCCAGCTTCTCCTGGGGGATGGTCTTTCCGGCGTTGACAAAGGTCAGAGTGATGGTGTCCCCGTCTCGGCCGCCGGTGATGCGCACCTCCGTGCCGGGGAGGCTGTAGTGGGAGGCGTTGCGCAGCAGGTTGTCGAACACCCGGGAGAGCTTCTCCCCGTCGCAGGGGCACATCAGCTTCTCCGGCAGGTCCAGGCGGCAGGTCAGGTCCGCCTCCGCCAGCATGGGCTGGAACTCGCTCACCACCTGCTGGAGCATCCGCGTCAGGTCCGTGGACCGCTTCTCCAGCTCCAGGTGGGTGAGGTTGAAGCGGGTGATGTCGAAGAACTCGTTGATCAGGTCCTCCAGCCGCTCCGCCTTGTCCAGGGCGATGCCCGTGTACCGCCCCCGCAGCTCCGGCGAGAGCTGGGGCTCGTCCCGCAGCAGGGTCAGATAGCCGATGACGCTGGTGAGGGGCGTCTTCAGGTCGTGGGCCAGATAGACCACCAGATCGCTTTTCCGCTGCTCCGCCTCCTTGGCGGCCCGGGCGTCCCGCAGCGCCCGCTCCCGGGCGGCGTTCAGTTGGACTTCCACATCCCCCAGGCCCGCCGACAGGTGGATGGGCTCCTCTTCGGGGGATGCCAGACGGCCCGCCGCGGCGGCCAGCTCCTCCAGCTGCTCCACCGGCCGGGTGATGAAAAAGTAGCTGATGACCACCCAGCCCGCCAGCACCACCAGGATGCACACGAAGAAGAAGTAGTCCCGCACCCAGTTCAAAAACTGGTAGACCGGATTGAGGGGATCGTACCAGGTGATGGCGCTGCACACCAGATACCCCAGAAAGGCCAACAGCAGCACCACCGTCACCCAGGCGGTCAGGGCCAGCAGATAGAGGCCCCAGGTCCTAAGGGCCCGGCTGCGGCTCCGCTCCGACAGCGCTGTCCGTTCTCTCCGCTTACTCAATGGTATACCCCACCCCCCAGACAGTCTTGATGAATTTCGGCCTGCGGCTGGGCTCGTGCATCTTCTCCCGCAGCCGGGCGATATGGCTCATGACGGTGTTGTTGCTGTCCATGTACTTCTCGCCCCACACGGCCTCGAACAGCTCCTCGCTGGACACCACGTTCCCCCGCCGCTCACAGAGATACCACAGGATGGCGAACTCCAGGGGCGTCAGCGCCAGCTCCTCCCCGAACAGCACGCACTTGTGGGTGGCCCTGGAGATCTGGAGCCCCCGGAAGTCGTACTCCGTGACCTCCTGGGGCGGGGCCTCCCCGGTGTTGTACCGGGTGTAGCGCCGCAGCTGGGTCTTGACCCGGGCCACCAGCTCCAGGGGGTTGAAGGGCTTGGTGATATAGTCGTCCGCCCCCAGGGTCAGCCCCATGATTTTGTCCATATCCTCCACCTTGGCGGTGAGCATGAGGATGGGGAACAAATGCTCCTCCCGGATCCGCTGGCACAGGGTGAAGCCGTCCACGTCCGGCAGCATCACGTCCAGGATGGCCAGATCCAGGTGCTGGCGCCGGACGCAGGCCAGGGCCTCGGTGCCGTTGTAGAATTTGTGGACGGTGTAGCCCTCGTTTTTCAGACAGATCTCCACCAGGTCCGCGATGGCGGTCTCGTCGTCCACCACCAGAATATCTGTGCTCATGTCTGCCGCCTCTCTCCAAAAATCTTCTGGCGCGGGGACCTGGGCCTCACAGCCGCAGGCCCTTGATGTCCTTGATCCGGGACAGGATGATGTTGCAGTCGCACCGGACCACCCCAGGCAGGGGGTCGATGACCTCCGCCATCAGCCGCTCCATCTCCTCACCGGAGGCGGCCACCGCGTGGACATGGAGCTTGTCCCGGCCGGTGACCCGGTAGATCTGGGTGATGGTCTCGTTTTGCCGTAGGATCTCCGTTACCGACCCCAGGGTCTCCGGCAGGGTCTCGATCTCAAAATAGCAGGACACCGCCCCGCTGATCCTCTGGGGATTGATGATGGTGGTGTACTCCTCGATGATCCCCCGCTGCTCCAGCGCCTGGATGCGGGCCTTCACCGCCACCCGGGAGATGCCCACCCGCTCCCCGATCTCCGAGTATGAGGCCCGGGCGTTTTCGATCAGCAGCCGGACGATCCTCTGGTCCAGGGCGTCCAATCCCTCCAGAAACACGGCGTCTCCCCCTTTCATGGCCTTTTGTCCATTATAGGGCCTGGCCGCCGAAATGTAAACCGCGTCTTGACTTTATTCTCCGCCGTTGCTACAATAATTTCAAAACGTAAGCTATAACTTTCATTTTGGATGTGATGTCATGAAACACCGGGATTTGACTCAGGGGCCGGTGATGCGCTCCATGCTGCTGTTCGCGGTGCCCATGATCCTGGGGAACCTGCTGCAGCAATGCTACAACGTGGCGGACACGCTGATCGTCAGCTGGTACCTGGGGCCCGACGCCCTGGCGGCGGTGGGCTCCTCCTTCACGCTGATGACCTTTCTCACCTCCATTCTGCTGGGGCTCTGTATGGGCAGCGGGGCGGTGTTCTCCATCCGCTTCGGCCAGCGGGACGAGGCGGCTTTGCGGGAGAGCGCCCGGGCCTCCTTTGTCCTCATCGCCGCCCTGACGGTGGTGCTGAATGTTCTGGCCTTCCTGTGCCTGGACGGCATCCAGGTCTTTCTCCGGGTGTCGGACGCGGCCATCTGGGCCCTGATGCGGGAGTACCTGGCGGTGATCTTCTGGGGCATCGCCGGCACGTTCCTCTACAACTACTTCGCCTGCTACCTCCGGGCGGTGGGGGACTCGGTGACGCCCCTGCTCTTCCTGGCGGCCTCCGCCCTGCTGAACATCGGCCTGGACCTGTGGTTCGTCGTGGGCCTCCGGTGGGGCGTGGCCGGCGCTGCGGAGGCCACGGTGATCTCCCAGTACGTCTCCGGCCTGGGCCTGGGGCTCTTCGCCCTGCTCCGCTGTCCCCAGCTGCGGCCCCGCCGGGGGGCCCCGCCCATCCGCTGGGCCCGGGTCCGGGAGATCGGCAGCTACTCTCTCCTCACCTGCGTCCAGCAGTCGGTGATGAACCTGGGCATCCTGATGGTCCAGGGCCTGGTGAACAGCTTCGGCAGCACGGTGATGGCCGCCTTCGCCGCGGCGGTGAAGATCGACGCCTTCGCCTACCTGCCGGTGCAGGAGTTCGGCAACGCCTTCTCCACCTTCATCGCTCAGAACTACGGCGCCCAGCGGGAGGACCGCATCCGGAAGGGCCTGAAGGGCGCGGTCCTGGCGGCGGTGGCCTTCTCCGTGGTGATCTCCGCCTTGGTGTGGGTCTTTGCCCGGCCCCTGATGGCCCTGTTCGTGGAAGGCACGGAAACCGCCATCATCGCCGAGGGCGCCCGGTACCTGCGCATCGAGGGGGCCTTCTACTGCGGCATCGGCTGCCTGTTCCTGCTGTACGGTCTGTACCGGGCCCTGGGCCGGCCCGGCATGAGCGTGGTGCTCACCGTCATCTCCCTGGGCACCCGGGTGGCCCTGGCCTACGCCCTCTCCGCCATCCCCTTCTTCGGGGTGACGGGCATCTGGTGGTCCGTGCCCATCGGCTGGGCCCTGGCGGACATCACCGGCTTCCTGTACTACCTTCTCCGGAAGCAGCGGCTGCTCTCCTGGGAGGGCGCCCCCCGGGCGTAGGGCACAATCCCCCCACAAAAATCCCCCGGACGCAGGATGTCTCCTGTGTCCGGGGGATCGGCTTTGATTTTCCGCTGGGGATCACTTCTCGTAAAACAGGGTGGAGCGGGTGACGGTGGCGGGGGGCGCCATGTCCAGCTTCCGGTCCGCGATGCCCAGGATGTCCTCCGGGCGGATCCAGGGCTTGTTCTGGATGGCGCTGGTCTCCTCGTGGGTCAGGTAGCCCTCATACACTGTCAGACTCCGGCGGTAGAAGCCGTCCCGCGCGCAGCACTCCGCCACGCCGTTGTTGAGGATGCTCAAAATGAAGGGCAGCATCTCGGCGGCATAGGCAACAGAGGTGGAGTTGGCCACCGCGCTGGGGATGTTGCTGACGCAGTAGTGGACCACGCCGTTGACCACGTACCGGGGGTTGTCGAAGTGGGTCTCGTGGCTGGACTCGATGGCGCCGGGATCGTCGTTGGAGATGTCCACCAGCACGGAGCCGGGCTCCATCAGCTTCAGCATCTCCTTCGTGATCAGGAAGTCGGTGCGCTCCTTGGGCCACTTGACGCAGTTGAGCACCATGTCCGTCTGGGGCAGCACGGAGGCAATGGTCTCCTGGTTGCAGAACATGGTGTCGATGGTGCCCTGGTACTGGTTGGACAGGGTGCGGAGGATGCCCACGTTGATGTCCATCACCGTGCACTTGGCCCCCAGGGCGTGGAGCACCTGCAATGCCGCCTGGCCCACGGTGCCGCCGCCCAGGATCAGCACGTTCATGCCCGGAGCGCCGGCGAAGCCGCCCACGTACTTGCCCTTGCCGCCGTTGACGGTCAGCATGGACTCCAGTCCCAGCAGGGCGCCCTCCTTGCCGGCGGCCTCGCAGTTGGGGGAGCCGTACCGGTGAGAGTCCTCCGCCGTGAAGGCGATGCACTTGCTCTTCAGCAGGGCGTCCACCTCCTCCGGGTGGGCGGCGGGGTGGATGCAGCCCAGCACGATCTGGCCCGGGTGCATCATGGCGCACTCGGCGGGGGTGAACTCCTTTACCTTGGCCACCATGTCGCAGCCGGCGTACATTTCCTCAGCCGTCTCCACGATCCGGGCGCCGGCGGCGGCGTAGGCCTCGTCCGGGAAGCCGGCCAGCTTGCCGCAGTCGTGCTGGGCCCAGACCTCGTGTCCGGCGGCGCGGATGCTGTGGACCTCCATGGGGGTGCAGATCACCCGGAATTCCTCTTCCTTGATGTCTTTCAGGATACCAAAAATCATGACGTTTCCATCTGCCTTTTCCGGGCGCCGCCCCCTTCCAGGCCGGCCGCCCTATGATGGCTACAGAATAGCACGTGCGCCCGCAAAATGCAACGCCTCTTTTTGCACAAATTCCGGCCTCCGCCATCCCCCTTTCCATGGCATCCTCTATTAAAATATTTGTGCCCCTATATTGACACACCGTATAAGTTTTGATAGAATAATTGCCGATTTATATGGTTCCGGCTCGTTTTTGGGCCGGTCAGAATAGATCAATGGTAGAGGCGCGGTCGTGAAGAGTATCCGAGCAACAGGACAGGCAATCCTTCGGAGAAAGGCGCTGCCGCCGAAGGGCCGTCCGATGCCCCCTGCGGACGGTTGCCTGGGCTGTGGGAGAATATCCCCCAGACTGCCACAAAACCTTGTGGAGCGTTATCATTGACTGTGCTTACGGGCCTTGCCGTCCGTATCCTGCCATGGATGTTCCTCGGTTCAGGGGATTCTCATGGCAGTTTTATTTTGCAGATTTGAAGAGAGGGAGGCCCCAATTATGATGAAATTCCATGGCCGGCTCCTCAGCGTACTGACCGCTGCGGCTTTGCTGGCGGGCGCGCTGAGCGGCTGCGGCGGCCAGCAGGCCGGCACCACCACGACTCCGGACGGCGGCGGCACCACCGGCAGCGCCTTCACCGAGGGCACCAGCGCCGAGCGCCTGGCCGCCGACACCACGCCGGAGGAGGAGAAGTACGGCGGCACCATGCGCCTGAACTTCAACGGCGCCACCAACTCCCTGGACCCGGCCCAGTTCTTCACCAACCAGAACTATGTCCCCGGCTACCACATCTACGAGTCCCCGGTGCAGGTGGCGGACGACGGCTCCGTGTGGCCCGGCGTGTGCACCTATGAGATGAGCGACGACAACCTGCGGCTGACGCTCACCGTGCGGGAGGGCGTCAAGTTCCACAACGGCGACACGGTGGACGTCAACGACGTGGTGGCCTCCATCGACCGGTTCCTGGTGTACTCCTCCACCGGCCAGGCCAACTTCGGCGACTATATCGTGGACACCCAGGTCCAGGACGACATGACGGTGGTGTACACCCTCTCCGAGGTGGCCCCCATCGCCCTGCTGACCATCGGTGAGCTGAAGGGCGGCTGCAAGGTGATGCCCGCCGAGATCGCCCAGGCCCACATGGACTCCTATATCACCGACGACAGTGAGATCGTGGGCACCGGCCCCTATATGCTGGAGAGCTGGAACCGGGAGACGGACCTGACCCTCACCCGGTTCGAGGACTACGTCCCCGTGCCCGACGACATCGCCGGCACCGGCCCCGCCGCCCCCCGGCACGCCTATTTCGACAAGATCTACTGCTCCGTGGCCAGCGACCAGACCGCCCGGGCCAACGGCATGATCGGCAACGTCTTTGACTACTCCACCTCCATCCTCACCGCCATGGCGCCCCAGCTGGAAAACGCCGGCTGCTGGAGCGACAAGGACTGGAACGGCTGGTCCCCCACCATCATCTTCAACCTGTCCGACGCCAACGCCAACAGCATCGTCCAGGATGTGAACTTCCGCCGGGCCGTCCGGGCCTGCCTGGACGCAGACTCCATCCTCCTGTCCACCAAGACCGACCCCACCCAGTATGAGGTGGACGGCTGCCCCATGATGCCCTCCAGCCCCTATTACAACGATATCCTGAACCAGAACATGGGCCAGGACCTGGAGAAGGCCAAGGAGTATCTGGACGCCTCCGGCTACAACGGCGAGACCATCCGCTGGTGGTGCGCGGACTCCGACTCCTACTACACCACCGCCCTGCCCGCCTCTGAGAACCTGAAGGCCATCGGCGTCAATGTGGAGCTGTCTCTGATGGACGTGACCACCTACGAGGCCAGCTACAATGACCCCAACTGCGCCGACTTCGACATCTGCTGCCGGGAGACCCAGAAGTCCTATCTCCACCCGCTGCTGAGCCAGTTCGTCTCCGGCTACCTGCTGTGGGACAGCCCCGAGCGCACCGAGATCATCGAGCGGCTGGGCAGCACCGCCGCCGGCAGCGAGGAGAGCATCCAGGCCTTTGCCGACTTCTGCACCCTGCTGGACGACCAGGTGCCCTACATCATCCTGGGCGACTTCGGCACCGTCTGCTGGTATTCCGAGAACATGATCCCGGACCGCCAGGGCGTGGATATGTACTGGTGGAACTCCTACTTTAAGGCCGCGTAAATCACATGGCACCCAGAGCAGGGGAGGCAAGGTGGATTGCCTTCCCTGCTTCCCGGTTCGGCGGAGGTCAGCCTGTGCCGCCGTTTGCAAGAGAGGAAGAGATCCCGTGTTCAAATTTATCGTCAAGCGCATCCTTTCCGCGATCCCCGTGCTCCTCATCGTGGTGTTCATCACCTTCTTCCTGATGCGGATGCTGCCCGGCGACGTGGCGGTGCAGATCCTGGGCCACGACGCCCCTCCGGGCGACCTGGAGATTCTGCGGGAGACCCTGGGCCTCAATGAGCCCAAGCTGGTCCAGTTCTGGGATTACATCCAGGGCATCCTCCACGGGGACCTGGGGACCTCCCTGTACAACAACCTGCCGGTGATGGAGAACATCCGCAACAGCCTGGAGCCCACCATCCTGATCATGATCTTCAGCATCCTGATCTCCGTGGTCATCGGCATCCCCGTGGGCGTCATCAGCGCCGTCCACCGCAACAGCATTCTGGACTATCTGCTGATGACCGTGTCCGTGTTCGGCCTCTCCATCCCCGTGTTCTGGAGCGGCATCATGCTGGCCTACTATGTGGGCACTCTGTGGGGCGTCCTGCCCAATATGTACTACTACCCCATCTCCCAGGTGGGACTGGGCCAGGCCATCCAGTATGTCATCCTGCCCTCGGTGGCACTGGGCTTCCAGAGTGTGGCCTCCATCGCCCGGTACACCCGGTCCACCATGCTGGACACCCTGGGCGAGGACTACATCCGCACCGCCCGGGCCAAGGGCCTTGCGGAGCGGGTGGTGCTGTACCAGCACGCGCTGAAAAACGCCATGTCCCCGGTCATCACCCACATCGGCACCAACATGGCGTCCCTGATGGGCGGCGCCTGCGTCATCGAGACGGTGTTCGGCATCAACGGCATGGGCAAGCTGGCCTATGACTCTCTGATCCGCCGGGACTACACCCAGGTCCAGGCCATCATCCTGGTGGTGGCACTGGTCTATATCGTCATCAACCTGGTGGTGGACATCTTGTACAAGGTGTTCGACCCCAGGGTCGAGCTGAGCTGAGGAGGGTCAAACTTTGATACATCGAATGAGACCCTCGGTCTTTCTGCGGAAGTACGGCCGGATCCTGCTGGGGGGCGGCGTGCTGGTGCTGATCGTCCTGGCCACCCTGGCCGCCCCTCTGATCACCCCCTATGAGCCCACCGCCACCAACGGCGCGGAGCTGCTGCAGTTCCCCAGCGCCGTCCACTGGATGGGCACCGACCGCTTCGGCCGGGATGTGTTCTCCTGGGTCCTCTACGGTGCCCGGGTCTCCCTGCTGGTGGGCGTGGCGGTGGCCGCCGTGTCCACGGCCGCGGGCATCGTGCTGGGCCTGCTGATGGGCTACTACAAAACAGTGGACCGCATCGTCATGCGGATCTTGGAGGGATTGTCCGCCTTCCCGGATATGCTTCTGGCCCTGACGCTGGCCTGCATTTTCGGCAACGGCGTGGACAAGGTGATTTTGGCCCTGTCCATCGTGGGCACTCCCAGCGTGGCCCGCATCGTCCGCAGCCAGGTCCTCTCCATCAAGGAGAGCGAGCACGTGGAGAGCGCCCGGGCCATGGGCGCCACGGACGGGCGCATCATGTTCCGATATATCCTGCCCCTGTGCGTGTCCCCGCTGATCATCCGGTTCACCACCACCATGGCCAGCGCCATTCTGACGGAGGCCTCCCTGAGCTTTCTGGGTGTGGGCGTGGACCCCACGGTGCCCACCTGGGGCGCCATTCTCAGCACGGCCAAGGACTTTGTCATCACCCACCCCTATATGGCCATCTATCCCGGCCTGGCCATCGTGATCACGGTCCTGAGCATCAGCATCCTGGGCGACGGCCTGCGGGACCTGTTGGATCCGAAAATGAAGTGAGGGAGGCGGCAAGATGAACGACAACACTGCTCTGCAGGTCCGGGACCTGCGGGTCCAAATCGAGACCGACACCGCCACCCTGGACATCCTCCACGGCATCAGCTTCGACATCTACAAGGGGGAGACCCTGGGCATCGTGGGGGAGTCCGGCTGCGGCAAGAGCATGACGGCCCTGTCCATTATGCGGCTGACCCAGTCCAACGCCAAGGTCTCCGGCTCCATCGTCCTGGACGGCCAGAGCCTGCTGGACATGCCCATGAAGGACTTCCGCAGGATCCGGGGCAACCGGGTGTCCATGATCTTCCAGGAGCCCATGACCTCCCTGAACCCGGTGTTCACCGTGGGCCACCAGCTGATGGAGGTGTTCCGCCTCCACCAGGGGCTGGACAAGAAACAGGCCCGGGAGAAGTCCATCGAGGCCCTGCGGATGGTGAACGTCCCCATGCCGGAAAAGCGGGTGGACTGCTATCCCTACGAGCTCTCCGGCGGCCTGCGTCAGCGGGTGATGATCGCCATGGCCCTGGCCTGCCGGCCGGAGCTGCTGATCGCCGACGAGCCCACCACCGCCCTGGACGTGACCATCCAGGCCCAGGTGCTGGACCTGATGTGCAAGCTGCGGGACGAGCTGGGCACCGCCATCGCCTTCATCACCCACGACCTGGGGGTGGTCAGCGAGCTGTGCAGCCGCACCATCGTCCTCTACTGCGGGGAGATCATGGAGGAGGGAGACACGGAGTCCCTGCTGACCTCCCCCCTCCACCCCTATACCGAGGGGCTGAAGGCCTCCCTGCCGGAGCGGGGCACCCGGGAGCGGCTCCACGTGATTCCCGGCTCCGTGCCCTCCGCCCTGGACTTCCCCAAGGGCTGCGTGTTCGCCCCCCGGTGCCCCTACGCCACCGCGCGGTGCGCCGCCGAAAAGCCCCCGCTCTACGACATGGGCGGCGGACGGTCCGTCCGCTGCTTCCGCTGTGAGGAGGTGTCCAAATGACGCAGTCTGATCCCCGCGTGCTGCTGGATGTGGAGGACGTGTGCAAGTGGTTCCCCATCAAGGGCTGGCCCTTCGGGCCCAAGCGCTACGTCCAGGCGGTGAACCATGTCTCCTTCCATCTCTATGAGGGGGAGACCCTGGGCCTGGTGGGGGAGTCCGGCTGCGGCAAGACCACCCTGGCCCGGACGGTCCTGCGGCTCATCGAGCCCACCCAGGGCAGCATCCAGTTTGACGACGTGGACCTGATGGCCCAGAGCAAGCGCCAGCTGCGGGCCATGCGCAAGGATATGCAGATCGTGTTCCAGGACCCCTACAGCTCCCTGCATCCCCGCATGACCGTGCGGCAGATCATCGAGGAGCCCATGCGCATCCGGGGCCTGTACACCGAGCCCGGCGCCCGGGAGGCCCGGGTGAAGGAGCTTCTGCAGATGGTGGGCCTCAACGAGACCCACATGGACCGCTATCCCCATGAGTTCTCCGGCGGACAGCGCCAGCGGATCGTCATTGCCCGGGCCCTGGCCACACAGCCCAAGCTCATCATCTGCGACGAGCCGGTGTCCGCCCTGGATGTGTCTGTCCGGGCCCAGATCCTGAACCTGCTGCAGGACCTGCAGCAGCAGCTGGGGCTGACGTATCTCTTCATCAGCCATGACCTCAGCGTGGTGGAGCATATCTGCGACCGGGTGGCCATCATGTACCTGGGCCAGATGGTGGAGCTGGGCAGCAACGAGGCCATCTTCCGCCATCCCCTGCACCCCTATACCAAGGCGCTTCTGTCCGCCGCGCCCCGGGTGGGCCAGTTCGGCCGCCGGGACCGCATCATTCTGGAGGGCGACATCCCCTCCCCGGCGGACCCGCCCTCCGGCTGCCGGTTCCGCACCCGCTGCCCCTACGCGGCGGAGTGCTGCGCCCAGGAGCCCAAGTGGGTGGAGGCGGAGCCGGGCCACTTTATCTTCTGCCACCGGTTCCAGGAGCTGGACATGGCGGCCCCCGCATAACACGCCCGCAAAACAGCGGCGCGGCTCCTTGAAGGAGCCGCGCCGCTGTTGTCTATTCCGCCGCAACCGCCGGTTGACACTGGGGAAACCCGCCGGTGGTTGCGCATCCCTCCGTTCTCTGGTATGGTAGTGGCAAAGGAGTTGATACCATGCGGGAGCAGCAGACCCTGGGCCGCCGCGTCCAAGAGGCCCGGAAGGCCGCCGGCCTCTCCCAGGAGTCCCTGGGGGAGCGGCTGGGCGTCAGCCGCCAGGCGGTCAGCAAATGGGAATCTGACGCCAGTGTGCCGGACCTGGAGAACCTCATCGCCATGAGCCGCATCTTCGGCATCACCATCGGCGCCCTGCTGGGGGTGGAGCCGCCGGAGGCCCCTTCCGAAGGAGACGCCCCGGAGTCCCCCGGCGATGGGGCGGAGGACGCCGCCCCGGCGGGAGAGCTGACGGACCGGGAGCTGGCGGCGGTGGAGGCCATCGTACAAAAATATCTGGAGGCGGTCCAGCGCCCCCGGTGGAGCCGACGGAAAAAGCTCGCCGCGGGGGCCGCGGCCTGTGCCGCCGGGCTGCTGCTCGTCCTGGTTCTGGACAGCATCTTTTTCTCTCTGGGGTACCAGCTGGACCAGGTCCAGGATCAGATCAACTACGTTCAGGACAGCGTCAGCAGCCAAATCGAGTCCCTCACCGGCCAGATCTCCGGCCTGCTGGAGGAGCAGAACAGCCTCATCAGCGACTATACCGTCCAAATTCAGGACTATGATCTGGAGAAAGCGGTGTGGTATCTCACCGCCAGCGTAACGCCCAAGGAGTATACGGCGGACACCGTGGCCACCTTCACCGCCCGGACCAACACCGGCAAAACCGAATCGGCCCAGGCCCGGAACGACGGCGGCGTCTTTACGGTGGAAAACTGGGCCGTGCCCATGGGTGAGCCTGTGCCGCCTGGTGTCATGGATGCGGACGATGATGAGAGCGGCTCCCTGGTCCAGGTATCCGTGACCCTCACCGACGGGGACACCAGTCAGATAGAATCCCTGGAAACGCTGTATGAGGACCCGTCCGCCTATCAGCTGTGGATAAACGGCAACTGGGAGGAAGAGTGGGAGAACAGTTGTCTCCTGTTCCAGGAACTGGACCTGCAGATCAGCAACGAAACCGACATTCCGTTGGAGCTGACAGACGCAGAGCTGGCGCTCTTTTCCAACGACGATGCGGTCCCGGTGTGGTCCGCGCCCCTCACCACCGCCATGGACCTGTGGAACCGGCAGGGCTATGTGCAGATGCACGTTCCCATGGGGCCGGAGGACCCAGTGCCGCTGCACCCCGGAGACACCCTGGTAGCGGCCGTCCGCATCGCCGACGACCACGGCCGGAATGACTGGCGTCCGTTTTATTACTGGCAAAACGACGATGGCACGCTGGTGGGGAGGGTTTCCGCTCCTGATGGCTGGCAGCCCGGCGATCTGATCCCCATTGAAAATTCGTAAAAAGCGCCCCGGAGCTCTCGCTCCGGGGCGCTTTCCCATTCTCTTACTTCATCAGCTCATACATGACGGCCTTGATGGTGTGCATCCGGTTCTCCGCCTCGTCAAAGACGATGGAGGCCGGGGACTCGAACACCTCGTCGGTGACCTCCATGGCCTCCCGGCCGAACTTCTCGCCCATCTCTTTGCCCACCTTGGTCTTGTGGTCGTGGTAGGCGGGCAGGCAGTGCATGAACCTGCACTGGGGCCCGGCGTTGTCCATCAGGGCCTGCGTCACCTGGTAGGGGGCCAGGGCGTCGATGCGCTCCTGCCAGACCTCTACCGGCTCGCCCATGGAGACCCACACGTCCGTGTACAGCACGTCGGCGCCCTTGGTGGCGGCCATGGGGTCCTCGATGAACTCCAGCACCGCGCCGGTCTCCCTGGCGATGGCCTGACAGGTGTCGATCAGCTTCTGGTCCGGCATGTAGGCCTTGGGGGCGCAGGCCACAAAGTGCATCCCCATCTTGGCGCAGCCCACCATCAGGCTGTTGCCCATGTTGAACCGGGCGTCCCCCAGGTACACCAGCTTGATGCCCTTCAGCTTCCCGAAGTGCTCCTGGATGGTGAGGAAGTCCGCCAGGATCTGGGTGGGGTGGAACTCGTTGGTCAGGCCGTTGAACACCGGCACGCCGGCGTACTGGGCCAGCTCCTCCACGATTGTCTGCCCGAAGCCCCGGTACTCGATGCCGTCGTACATCCGCCCCAGCACCCGGGCGGTGTCGGCGATGGACTCCTTCACGCCGATCTGGCTGCCGGTGGGCCCCAGGTAGGTGGAGCCCATCCCCAGATCCTGGCAGGCCACCTCAAAGGCGCACCGGGTCCGGGTGGAGGTCTTTTCAAAGATCAATGCCACATTCTTCCCCTCCAGGTACCGGTGGGGAACGCCGGCCTTCTTCTTGGCCTTCAGGTCGGCGGCGGTGTCCAGAAACTGCTGGATCTCCGCGGGGGTAAAGTCCAGGAGCTTTAAGAAGTGCTTATGGTTGTTCATAGCGGGCTTTCCTTTCTGCATATCGTATTCACGTTATCGAATGAGGAATTAGGAGTTAGGAATTTTGGAGTCCGGCACAGCCGGACATATCCAAATCGTGCGCCTACGGCGCACACCACAATTCCTAATTTCTCATTCCAAGTTCCGAATTATCCCAGCGTTTCCCTCATGATCGCCAGCCCCTTGTCCATCTCCTCCTTGGAGATCACCAGAGGCGGCAGCAGCCGCATGCCCGGTCCGGCGGTCAGCACCAGCAGGCCGTTTTCGATGAGCTTGTTGGCGATCTCCTTGTTGGTCCAGCCGTCCTTGACCTCGATGCCGATCATGAGCCCCAGGCCCCGGGTGGCCCCGAAGCAGGGCAGGTCCAGGGCCTCGATCTGGTTGCGCAGATACGTGCCCTTGGCCTGGACGTCCTCCAGGAACGCGTCCGTCAGGGTCTCCTGCACCACCAGGCCCGCGGCGGCGCACACCGGGTTGGCGCCGAAGGTGGTGGCGTGGGTGCCCGGCCCCAGCACGTCCCGGCACTTCTCATTGGCCAGAATGCCGCTCATGGGCAGCCCCCCGGCGATACCCTTGGCAAAGGACACCACGTCCGGCACAATGCCGTACTGCTGGAAGGCGAAGAGGCTGCCGGTCCGGCCCACGCCGGTCTGGACCTCGTCGATCAGCAGCAGCCAATCCCGCTCCGCGCAGAGCTTGGCAACGGCCTTCACATAGTCCTGGTCCAGGGGCAGCACGCCGCCCTCGCCCTGGACAACTTCCATCATCACGGCGCAGACGTCGTCCCCCGCCGCGGCCTCCAGGGACTTGAGGTCATTGGCGTCGGCATAGCGGAACCCCTCGGTGAAGGGGAAGAAGTAGTTGTGGAACACGTCCTGGCCGGTGGCGGTCAGGGTGGTGATGGTGCGGCCGTGGAAGGAGTTGTTCAGGGTGACGATGGTGGCGCGGCCCTTGCCGTACTTGTCAAAGCTGTACTTTCTGGCCAGCTTGATCATACCCTCGTTGGCCTCGCCGCCGCCATTGGCAAAGAACGCGCAGCTCATACCGGTGCGCTTGCAGAGGATCTCCGCCAGCCGGGCGGGAGGCTCCGTGTAGAACAGGTTGGAGGCGTGGCCCAGCTTCCCTGCCTGCTTGGCGATGGCATCCACCCAGGGCTGGCAGCCGTAGCCCAGGTCGCTGACGCCGATGCCGCTGGTGAAGTCGATGTAGGCGTTGCCCTCCGGGTCGTAGAGGGTGGCGCCCTGTCCGTGGTCGATGGCCACCGGGAAGCGGCCGTAGGTGTTCATGATGTACTGCCCGGTCAGGGCCTTGATCTCTTGGCTGGTCATGGGATCAGTCCTCCTTTTTCAGCATGGTGCCGATGCCCTCGTCGGACAGCAGCTCGATCAAAATGGAATGGGGGATGCGGCCGTCCAGGATGTGGACCCGCTCCACGCCGCCGGCGATGGCGTCCACGCTGCACTCCATCTTGGGGATCATCCCCCCGGAGATGACGCCCTGGGCCACCAGACCCGGCACGTCGTAGGTGTGGACCACATGGATGAGAGTCTCCTCGTCCTTGGGATTCCGCAGCAGACCCCGCACGTCCGTCAGCAGGATCAGCTTCTCCGCCCCCAGGGCGGCGGCCAGCTTGGCGGCGGCGGTGTCGGCGTTGATGTTGTAGGCGGTGTCGGCGTCCACCCCCTGGGCCACAGTGGACACCACGGGGATGTAGCCATTGCTCAGGGCGTTTTCCACCGGCGCCGGATTCACGTTGGTGATCCTTCCCACCAGGCCGTACTTCTCGTCCAGCTGCTCCGCCTGGAACAGCTGCCCGTCCATGCCGCACAGGCCGATGGCCTGGCCTCCCAGCCGGTTCAGCTGGGCCACCAGGTTCTTGTTGACCTTGCCGCACAGGACGGACTGGACCACGTCCATGGTCTCGGCGTCAGTGTAGCGCAGGCCGTCCACGAAGCGGCTCTCGTGGCCGATCTTCTTCAGCATCTCGCTGATCTCCGGCCCGCCGCCGTGGACCACCACCACCCGGATGCCCACCAGGGACAGCAGGATGATGTCGCACATGACGGCCCTTCGCAGCTTGTCGGAGATCATGGCGTTGCCGCCGTACTTCACCACGATGGTCTTGCCGGTGAATTTCTGGATATAGGGCAGGGCTTCCACGAGCGTCCGCGCCTGCTGTGCGTGGGAGGACATCGTTACATCAACTCTTTTCTTGAAAATCGGCTGCCGCCGGGGGTATGGGGGGTGCGTCCCATTGGACGCGGGAATGACAGCTATGTTGATAGCTGGGCAATGCACCCCCCATTTCTCTTTTGGTCTTGCCAAAAGAGAAACGGGCCGTGCACGGTCCAAAGAGAAAAAACGCTTTGGTCGCAACTTTGCACGTACGTACAAAGTTGCTGTACGGGGGTCGGCGCGAGATGGTGCCTGCGTGTTTGCGATGGCCCCACGACGGGCGCGTCTGGGTGCGGTACAGACTTGACGGCGGATTCCCGCGGCGCGGGTACGGCGGGCAACGGGGTGTAAAACCGCATTTGACCAGCTCCTCTTTCCGCGCGTTCCGCTTCGCTACGCGCTACCCTGGCGCTCGTAGGGGCCGATGCCCTCATCGGCCCGTTGCACCAGCCCCCGCGCGGAACAGCCAGCGGCAGCGAAAAGAGAAGCAGCTCAATGCGATGCCCACCCCGTCGAGGCCGGCACCATCCGGCACGGGACGGCAGCTGCAAATTCGCAGAAGACCCAAGCGTGCCCGAAGGCCGGGCCAAATCGGCGCTTGCACCGATACGCCGACCCCCGTCGCGCGCGGAGGGCCACTGCACCGGAGCGCGCTTAGCGCCTTTTTCTCTTCCACCGGGCGCGGCGCATTCTCTTTTTGGGCAAGACCGAAAAGGGGCCCCCGCCGCGCTCCGCGCGGTGGGGAGAGGAGGAG
>DWZJ01000053.1 GCA_019118245.1 Candidatus Oscillibacter excrementigallinarum | reverse complement strand
TCTCTATGCGGGGCCCCCACCGCGCCCCGCGCGGTGGGGAGAGGAGGAGCAAGGGAGCGGGCGCAGTTTTCGCCGCAGGCGGAAACGGAGCTTAGCGGACTTTGCGACGACGACAATGGGGGGCGCATCTGCCCAGCCATCAGCATGGCTGAATTCCCGCGTCCAATGGGACGCACCCATTCAACCAACCACGATCGGAAGGATCCAAAGCTATGCATGTTACAGTCATCGGCGCCGGCCTGGCCGGCTCAGAGGCCGCCTGGCAGCTGGCCCAGCGGGGCATCGACGTCACCCTCCGGGAGATGAAGCCGGAGAAAAAGACCCCCGCCCATGAGACCGAATATTTCGCGGAGCTGTGCTGCTCCAACTCCCTGCGGAGCGACCAGCTGGAAAACGCCGTGGGCCTTTTGAAAGAGGAGCTGCGGCGGCTGGACTCCCTGATCCTCCAGTGCGCCGACGCCACCCGGGTGGAGGCCGGCGGCGCACTGGCGGTGGACCGCCACGGCTTCGCCCGCATGGTCACGGAGCAGATCCGCAGCCACCCCCGCATCACCGTGGTGCCCGGCGAGGTGACGGAGATCCCGGAGGGGGAGGTGGTCATCGCCTCCGGCCCCCTGACCTCTGACGCTCTGGCGGAGCGGCTCCAGGCCCTGCTGGGGGCAGACACGGCCCTCCACTTTTACGACGCGGCGGCCCCCCTGGTCACCGCCGAGAGCGTGGACATGAACTACGCCTGGTTCGGCTCCCGGTATGACCGGGGGACGGCGGATTATGTCAACTGTCCCATGACGGAGGAGGAGTACGACGCCTTCTGGAAGGAGCTGACCACGGCCCAGGAGGCCCCGGTCCACGGCTTTGAGGACAGGATGGTGTTCGAGGGCTGTATGCCCGTGGAGGTCATGGCCCGCCGGGGCCACGACACGTTGTGCTACGGCCCCCTGAAGCCCCGTGGGCTGAAGGACCCACGCACGGGGAAGGAGCCCTACGCCGTGGTGCAGCTGCGGCGGGACAACGCCGACGGCACCGTGTACAACCTGGTGGGCTTCCAGACCCACCTGAAATTCCCGGAGCAGCGGCGGGTGTTCTCCATGATCCCCGCCCTCCACGACGCGGAGTTCCTCCGCTACGGCGTCATGCACCGGAATACATTTTTGAACTCCCCCCGGCTGCTGGACCGGTACTACCGGCTGCAAAGCCAGCCCCGCATCTCCTTTGCCGGCCAGATGACCGGCGTGGAGGGGTACGTGGAGTCCGCCGCATCCGGCTTCCTGGTGGGGGTGGAGACCGCCCGGCGCCTGACCGGCAGGCCGCCCATCGACTTCCCCCGGGAGACCGCCATCGGCGCCCTGGGACTGTATGTGTCCAACCCCTCAGTCACGGTGTTCCAGCCCATGAACATCAACTTCGGCATCATGCCGCCCCTGGACCACCGGGTGAAGGGGAAGCGGAACAAGAACGCGGAGCTGTCGGCCCGTTCGCTGGCCATCATCGACCAAATCAAGCAGGAGGTGCGGGAAGCATGAAGATCATCGTAGACGCAATGGGCGGGGACAACGCCCCGCTGGAGATCGTCCGGGGCGCCCTGGACGCCAACCGGAACCACGGGGTGGAGATCATCCTGGTGGGCCGGACCGCGGAGGTGCTGAAGGCCGTGGAGGCCTGCGGCCAGAAGAGCCTGCCGTCGGGCGTGGAGATCAAGGACGCCGCCGAGGTGGTGGAGATCGCCGACGACCCCGCCATGGCCTTCAAGCTGAAGCCCAACTCCTCCCTGACCGTGGGACTGAACCTGCTGAAAGACGGCGTGGGCGACGCCTTCGTCTCCGCCGGGTCCACCGGGGCCCTGCTCTCCGGCGCCACCCTGGTGGTCAAGCGCATCCGGGGCATCCGCCGGGCCGCCATGGGCCCCCAGATCCCCACCGCCGGCGGGCGGGCAGTTCTCTGCGACTGCGGCGCTAACGCCGAGTGCACGCCGGAGTACCTGCTCCAGTTCGCGTACCTGGGCAGCTATTACGCCCAGAAGGTCATGGGCATCGACAAGCCCCGGGTGGGCCTGCTGAACATCGGCGCGGAGGAGGAGAAGGGCGATGCCCTGCGCCATGAGACCTACACCCTGCTGAAAGAGGCCGGAGACGCCGGCCGCATCCACTTCATCGGCAATGTGGAGGCCAACGACGCCATGATGGGCGCCGCCGACGTGCTCGTCACCGACGGGTTCACCGGCAACGTGATGCTCAAGACCATGGAGGGCGTGGGCAAGTTCCTGCTGAAGTCCCTGAAGGCGATGTTCCTCTCCAGCACCAAGACCAAACTGGCCGCCGGGCTGGTGAAGGGCGACCTGGGGCAGATGAAGAAGCTGATGGACCCCAGCGAGGTGGGCGGCACGCCCTTCCTGGGGATCCAGAAGCCGGTGATCAAGGCCCACGGCGGCTCCAACGCCCGGGCTATCGAAAACGCGGTGCTGCGGGCCAAGGAGTACGCCGAGAGCGGCTTCATCGCGGACATCCAGGCCAATATCGAGCATATGCGGGTGCGCACGCCTGCGGAAAAAAATTGATTTCCTATTGACACCACCAGGGGATTGCCGTATGATTACCCCATCAAGGCACAGAGCCATTTTTCCATGAGAGGTGGACCATATGTCGAATGAGGAGATTTTTCAGACCATGAGGGACCTGGTGTCCGAGCAGTTTGGCATGGAGCCGGACGAGGTGACACCGGAGACATCCTTTGAGGACGATCTGGGCGCCGACTCCGTGGACCTGGTGGAGCTGATCATGGCCATGGAGGAGGAGTTCGAGCTGGGACAGACCGCGGAGGACGAGGTCAAAGCCATCAAGACCGTGGGCGATGCCGTCAACTATGTGGCCGGCAAGCTGAACGACTGATACGCAGGAGCGCCCCGCGGACAGCGGGGCTTCCTTTTGGGAGAGAAGATCATGCGGGATCTGGAGAAAAAATTGAATTACACCTTCCATGACCCGGCCCTGCTGGAGGAGGCGCTGAACCACAGCTCCTACGCCAACGAGCATCGGTCCGCCGGGCTGCGCAGCAACGAGCGGCTGGAGTTCCTGGGGGACTCCGTGCTGGGCTTTGTGACGGCGGAGTTCCTCTTCCGCCAGCACCCGGACGCGCCGGAGGGGGACCTGACCCGCATCCGGGCGGCGCTGGTGTGCGAGCAGAGTCTCTACGAGGTGGCGCGGAAGCTGGGCCTGGGCCAGTACCTGAAGCTGGGCCGGGGCGAGGAGGCCGGCGGCGGCCGGGAGCGGATCTCCATCCTGGCGGACGCCACAGAGGCGGTGTTCGCCGCCGTGTATCTGGACGGCGGGATCCAGGAGGCCACCGCCCTGATCCACCGGTGCCTGCTGGACGCGGAGCGGGAAGAGGTGGTGGAGGAGCGCCGCCGGGACTACAAGACCGCCCTGCAGGAGTTGGTCCAGCGCCAGGCGGACCAGGTGCTCACCTATCACATGATCGGTGAGGCGGGGCCGGACCACGATAAGACCTTCCAGGCGGAGGTGCGTCTCAATGGGGCGTCGGTGGGCACCGGCTCCGGCCACAGTAAAAAGGAGGCGGAGCAGGCGGCGGCCAGGGCCGCCCTGGAGGCCATGGGCGAGGTGTGAGCCTCCGCAGAATACAGAAGAACAGACCGGTCATTGGGGGCCGGTCTGTTTTTGCCCCTTCTGCGCCTTTCCCGGAAATATGACTGGAATTTTCCGCCTGGCCGTGATATACTCAATCATGTATGTCCGATTTTGAACGACTGGAGGATTGAATCCATTGTCTTTGCTGTCATCCATCCTGCTGGGCCTGATTCAGGGCCTGGCGGAGTTCCTGCCTATCTCCAGCTCCGGCCATCTGGCCATTGCGGAGCATTTCTTGGGGCAGGCCGGCATCCCGGCGACGCCGGACTTCTTTGACGTACTGCTGCACCTGGGCACCCTGGTGGCGGTGTTTGTGGCCTATTGGCAGGACATCCGGGAGATGGTCGTGGAGCTGATCGACGGGATCCGGGATCTGGCCCACGGCACCACACCCAATCCAATTCCCCCGGCCCGGCGGCTGATCCTGCTGATCATCGTGGCCACACTGCCTCTGTTTGCTGTGCTGCCGGTAAAGGACCTGGTGGAGGCCCTGTCCGGCAACATCTACTTCGTGGCGGGGGCCCTGATCGTGACGGGCTTTCTGCTGTTCGCCAGCGACCGGGTGAAAAAGGGCCGCAAGACGGAGAAGAACGCCACCCTGGTGGATGTGCTGCTAGTGGGCGTGGCTCAGGCCATCGCCACCTGCCCCGGCATCTCCCGCTCCGGCACCACCATCACCGCTGGCTGTTTTGTGGGCTTTGACCGGAAGTTCGCGGTGCGCTTCTCCTTCCTGATGTCCATCCCAGCCATTCTGGGGGCCAACCTCCTGACGATGATCGATGCCATCCAGGAGAATACCATCATCGTCTCGGACATCCCGGTGTACCTGGTGGGTGTGGCGGTGGCCGCCGTGGTGGGCTACGCCTGCATCCGCCTGCTGAAGATGATCGCCGACAAAGGCAAGTTCGGCTGGTTCGCCTATTACTGCTGGGCGGCGGGACTGATCGTGCTGGCGCTGACACTGGTGCTGGGATAACTTGCCTTTGGGCGCGCAGAGCGCGCCCGCCGCGAAAGCGGCGTCACAAGCGTTTGGCGCAGCCAAACCTTGGAGCGGGCGGGCTCCGCCTGGCCGCTCAGGTAAGATCACGGGGCCCCTGCAAAATCGGAGATTTTGCAGGGAGAAGTTCGGCTGGTTCGCCTATTACTGCTGGGCGGCGGGTCTGATTGTGCTGGCGCTGACGCTGGTGCTGGGATAACCTGCCGCAGGTGTGCGGGGCCCAGTGAGAGAAATTACAGAGGAGACGGATCTCGAAGGAGAGAAGCATGGCATCCACAACGCGGAAAAAGACGACAACCAAACAGGGCCGGTCCGGCTCCCGCACGGCCAAGGGCCGGCAGCCCCAGAAGCGCCCCATCCGCCGGGAGGTAGGGGGCGTGGTTCTGCTGGTGCTGGCCCTGTGCGTACTGGTGAGCTACTGCGGTGTGCAGGCCATCCTCATTGACCTGCTGGCGGAGCTGCTGCGGGGACTGTTCGGCTATGGGTACTGGCTGGCTGGGCCCTCCATGCTGCTGGCGGGGGGGATCCTGCTGCTGCACCGGGGCCGCCCGGTGGCGCTGCGGACCACCTGCGCCTTGCTGGTGCCGGTCCTGGCCGGGGCGCTGTTCCACACGCTGTTTGCGGCGGGGGACTACGCCCTGAGCAGCGCGGGCGTTTTGAAGGAGCTTTGGACGGCGGGCCTTGTCCTGAAGGCGGGCGGCGCTGTCTCCGGCCTGGTGGCGGAGGCCGCTGTGGTGACGGTCTCCAAGTACGTCTCCATCGTTCTCTTCGGGCTGCTGCTGGCGGGTTCACTGCTGGGGGCGCTGCACCTGACGCCCTCGGCCATTCTGGAGATGGTGCGGAACCGGCCGGAGTACGAGGAGGAGCTGGAGCCTGCGCCGGCAATCCGGATCACCCCGGAGGAGTCGCCCAAGCGGCGGACGGAGCGGCAGAGCAAGCCTGCCATCGATATCCCTCTGGACGGCGAGACGCCTGCTCCCGCGCCGGAGCAGGAGCCGGGCCGTTTCACCGGATTCTTCCGGCATAAGTCCGATCAGCTGAAAACGCCGGACCAGATCCTATCCGGCGGAGAGCCGGAGCCTGCTCCCGCACCGGAGCCTCCGGCGGGGCAGCTCCGCGCCGCGGCCCCCGCGCCGGAGCCGGTGGCGGAGGAGCCCGCGCCGGCGCCCGCACCTTCAGCCCCTGCCCCGGCGCCCCCTGCGGCGGGGAAGAAGGCCGTAGCCCAGGAGGTGGCCGCCGCCACCGCGGCGGTGACAGCGGAGATCGAGCAGAAGCTGACCGAGGACGCGGATACCTATCAATTCCCGCCCATCACCCTGCTGCAGGAGAGCCGGGAGGAGAACTACGCCGAGACCGGCGCGGAGCTGCGGAACAACTCCCGCCGCCTGGCGGAGACTCTCACCAGCTTCGGCGTGGACGCCACGGCCGGAGACGTGGTCCACGGCCCCTCCGTCACCCGCTATGAGTTCGTGCTGGACCAGGGCGTGAAGCTCTCCAAGATCACGAATCTCTCCGATGACATTGCCCTGGCCCTGGGGGCCTCCGGCGTGCGGATCGCCCCCATCCCGGACAAGATCTCCGTGGTGGGCATCGAGGTGCCCAACAAGCAGGTGACGCCGGTGCTGATCCGGGACGTGATCGAGTCCCGGGAGTTCACGGAGCACAAGTCCAAGGTGGCCTTTGCCCTGGGCCGGGACATCGGCGGCCGGAACATCGTGGGGGACATCGAGCGGCTACCCCACGTGCTGATCGCCGGCACCACCGGCTCCGGCAAGTCCGTGTGCACCAACTCCCTCATCGTGTCCCTGCTGTACAAGTCCACCCCGGACGAGGTCCGCTTCATCATGGTGGACCCCAAGATGGTGGAGCTGGCCCCCTACAACGGAATCCCGCACCTGCTGATCCCGGTGGTGACAGACCCGAAGAAGGCCGCCGGCGCCCTGCAGTGGGCGGTGTTCGAGATGATGAAGCGGTACAAGACCTTCTCCGAGCACGGCGTGAAGAAGCTGGAGGAGTACAACCGCCTAGCCCGGGCCCGGGAGGACCTGGAGACCCTGCCCAGCGTGGTGGTGGTCATCGACGAGCTGGCGGATCTGATGCTGGTGGCGGCCAAGGAGGTGGAGGAGTCCATCTGCCGGGTGGCCCAGATGGGCCGTGCCGCCGGCGTCCACCTGGTGATCGCCACCCAGCGGCCCTCCGCCGACGTGATCACCGGCCTCATGAAGGCCAACATCCCCAGCCGCATCGCCTTCGCCGTGGCGTCCTCCCTGGAGTCCCGCATCATCCTGGACACCACCGGCGCGGAGAAGCTGGTGGGCAAGGGCGATATGCTCTACGCGCCCCTGGGCCAGGGCAAGCCCACCCGTGTCCAGGGCTGCTTCATCTCCCCGGAGGAGATCGAGCGGGTGGTGGAGTTTGTGAAGCAGTCCGGCGAAGCCCACTACTCTGACGAGGTCATGGCCAAGATCGAAGAGTCTATTCAAGAGAAGGAAAAGGGCGGTAAGGGCGCCTCTGCGGCGCCGGCGGATGCCGGCGAGGAGGAGGACGAACTGCTGCCCGCCGCTGTGGAGGTGGTTCTGGAGACCGGGCAGGCGTCCGTCTCCATGCTGCAGCGGCGGCTGAAGCTGGGCTACTCCCGGGCCGCCCGCCTGGTGGACCAGATGGAGGAGCGGGGCATCGTGGGCCCCTTCGAGGGCTCCAAGCCCCGGCAGCTGCTGATCACCCGGGAGAAGTGGCAGGAGATGCAGATGGGCGGCGCCCCGGCGCCGGAGCCGGCGGACGAGCCGCCCTTCCCCACGGAGGAGGGCTGAATGGCCGGGGCGGAGAATTTCTCAAAACCTCCGCTTGACAAATCTCCGCAAAGACGTATAATGGGACTATCCAAAACGCGATGACAAAGCCAGCCGCGCGAAACCGGCTCTCAGCGAGGGGGAGATGGTGCAAGCCCCCAGCCCACGCCGCACGGCAGCCACTTTGGAGCAGTCCGCGAGGAGCGGAACGGCCCATCCCCGTTATCGGATGACGTGAGATGCTGCCCAAAGCGGGGCTGCAGATCAGGGTGGTACCGCGGAATTATTTTCGCCCCTGACAGGTGTCAGGGGCGTTTTTTTATTGACGGGTGCCCTGGCTGATATCACAAAATCCGACCAAGGAGGTCTTTTCTATGAAATTTTCCAGCAAGATCCAGCGGTGCGAGCTCTCTCCCATGCGGAAGTTCCTGCCCTATGAGCTGGCGGCGGAGGCCAAGGGCCGCAAGATCTACCATTTGAATATCGGCCAGCCGGACATTGAGACGCCCAAGGCCTTCTTTGACGCGGTGAAGGGCTTCCAGAGCCCGGTGCTGGCCTACGCGGCGGCCCCCGGCGTGACGGAGTTCCTGGCGGCGGTCCAGGGCTACTACGCCAAGCTGGGCGTCCATCTGGACCAGTCGAACATCTTTGCCACCACCGGCGGCAGCGAGGCGCTGCAGATGGTCCTGACCTGCATCCTGGACGAGGGAGACGAGATCCTGATCCCGGAGCCCTTCTATCCCAACTACAACACTTTTGTCAGCGTCACCGGCGGCGTGATCCGGCCCATCCCCACCACGGCGGAGGAGGGCTACCGCTACGCCGACCGGGAGCGGATCGAGCCCCTGATCAACGAGCACACCCGGGCCATCCTGGTGACCAACCCCGGCAACCCCACCGGCGTGGTCCTCTCCCCGGAGGAGATGCGGCTGATGGCGGACATCGCCAGGGAGCACGATCTGTTCCTGGTGAGCGACGAGGTGTACCGGGAGTTCGTCTACGGCGGCGAGCCCCTGGCCTCCATGGCCCAGTTTGACGACGCGGCAGAGAACGTGGTGGTGGTGGACTCCATCTCCAAGCGCTTCTCCGCCTGCGGCGCCCGGGTGGGCATCCTCCTGTCCCGGAACCAGGAGCTGATGGCCCAGGCCCTGAAGATCTGCCAGGGCCGCCTGTGCGCCGCCACCCTGGACCAGATCGGCGCCGCCGCCCTGTACAGCGTGGGCTCCGACTATTTCTCCGCCGTGCGGGACGAATACCACAAGCGGCGGGACACCTGCATGGAGGGCCTGTCCAAGATCCCCGGCGTGGTGTGTGAGTGCCCCAAGGGCGCCTTCTACATCATGGCGAAGCTGCCGGTGGACGACACGGACAAGTTCCAGACCTGGCTGCTGGAGGAGTTCCAGGACAACGGGGAGACCATCATGTTCGCCCCCGGCGAGGGCTTCTACGGCACCCCCGGCAAGGGCCGGGACGAGGTCCGGCTGGCCTACATCCTGAAGCAGGAGGATCTGCGGCGGGCCATGGAGGTCCTGGCCCACGGCATCGAGGCCTACAACGCCCGGAAGCAGTAAACAACAGAGGAGAGAGGCCGTCGCCTCTCTCCTTGTTTGTTCCAATCACTCCGGCGCCCAGAGGCACAGGTCCAGATCCACCGTGCCGTCCGGGCGGAAGGGGACGCCCTCCGCCTCCAGCAGCGCCCGCTGGGTGCCGGGGGCAAAGGTGTCAAAGGCCGCCTTGGTGCCGCCGAAGCGGTCCACCACCCGGTGGCAGGGCACGGACGGGTCCTGACAGGCTGCCATGGCGTATCCCACCAGCCGGGCGCTCCGGGACATCCCGGCCAGGCGCGCCACCTGGCCGTAGGTGGTCACGCTTCCGGCGGGGATCCGCCGGACGATCTCGTAAAACGCGCTGAATACCGTGCCGCTCACCGCTCCCGCACCTCATACAGGTCTGTCCGCCGGGCGGAGAGGATGGGCAGCTGGGCCCGCACCGCCTTCAGACGGTCCATATCCAGGTCCGCGTAAAGGGTGGTCTCCTCCGCCCCGGCCCGGCAGAGGACGTTGCCCCAGGGGTCCACGGCCATGGAGTTCCCGTAGGCCACATAGGAGGCGGCCTCGTCCCGGGCGGGGGAGACGCCCACGGTGAAGCACTGATTGTCCACCGCCCGCTGGCGGAACAGCAGCTCCCAGTGGGCGGGGCCGGTGGTCATGTTGAAGGCCGCCGGCACGAGGAGCACCTTGGCCCCCCGCAGGCACATGCACCGGGCCAGCTCCTCGAACCGCAGGTCGAAGCAGATGCACAGTCCCATGGTGCCGAAGGCCGTCTCAAAGGTGGTGACGGCGTTTCCGGGGGAAAGAGTGTCCGACTCCCGGAACCGCTGGCCCCCCTGGACGTCGATGTCAAAGAGATGGGCCTTCCGGTGCTTGGCAATCTGGCGGCCGTCGGGGCCGTAGACATAGCTGGTGTTGTAGATCCGGCCCTCCGCCAGCTCGGGGAGGGAGCCGCCGACGAGGTAAATGCCCAGCTCCGCCGCCAGGGCGGACAGGGCGGCCTGGGCCTCGCCGCCCTCCGGCTCCCCGTAGGCGGCAAAGCAGCTGTTGTCATAGGGGCAGCAGAACATCTCCGGCAGCACGGCGATGTCCGCGCCGTTTTGGGCGGCCTCCCGGATCCTGTCACAGGCAGTCCGGAGATTCTGCCCCTTGTCGGCGGTCACCATCATCTGGATCAGTGCAGCACGCATGGGCGTTCCTCCTCATTTCAGCTGGATGTGATGGACAGGGTCTCTGGTGCCATTGTATCACGGCGGGAAGTGTGATACAATACCCCCAAAGAATCCGCTGTCCCGCGGCGCCGGGCCGGCGGAGACAGCAAAGGAGGACCCAGCAATGGCGGTTTATACCGAAAAAAAGACATATCACACCAAGGCCAACATGGGCATGATCGATGTGACGGAGGACTTCCAGCACGCGGTGACGGAGGCATGCCGTCAGAAGAACATCTCCGCTGGCACCATCACCGGCTTCACCACCGGCGGCGTGGCGGGCCTGACCACCCTGGAGTTCGAGCCGGGCATCGTGAACCACGACCTGAAGGCGGCTCTGGATGTATTCTCCCCCTATCTGGATGAGAAGGGAAGGGTGGTGCCCTACTGGCACCACGAGACCTGGCACGATGACAACGGCTCCTCCCACATCAAGGCGGCTCTGCTGTCCCCCTTCATCACGGTGCCCTTTGTGAACGGCAAGATCACCGTGGGCCCCTGGCAGAACCTGACCCTCATCGAATGCGACACGAGAGACCGAGTGCGGGACATCGTGTTCCAGGTGATGGGGGAGTGAGCGAAATCTGCTGCGGAACAGACGCCCGACAAATCCAGCGGACGCTCCCCATTTTGGGGAGCGCCTTTTTGCATATTGCTGTCGAGATCCGCAGAAAATAGATTGCAATTTGTGCAGGAGTGTGATATCCTTCTTCTACTGCCCATTCGGGGCGCATCACAGTAAAGCGTTTGATCGGGAAAGGGGAGGACCATGGAAAAGCGGTACGGCCTGCCCACCGCCATCTGCATGGTGGTGGGGATCGTCATCGGCTCCGGCGTGTTTTTCAAGGCGGAAAAGGTCCTTCAGGCCACCCAGGGCAATATGCCCCTGGGCATCCTGGCCTGGGGGATCGTGGGCGCCATTATGATCATCTGCTCCTATGTGTTCGCCACCATGGCCACCCGGTATGAAAAGGTCAGCGGCCTGGTGGACTATGCCGAGGCCACCGTGGGCCGGCGGTACGCCTACTACGTGGGATGGTTCATGGCGGTGCTGTATACCCCCTGTCTGGTGTCCGCCCTGGCCTGGATCTCCGCCCGGTACTTCTGTGTGCTGCTGGGGTGGGACATCACCGGCGGCGCCTGCATGACCATCGCCGGGGCCATGCTGTGCCTGGACCACGTGCTCAACGCCCTGGCCCCCCGGCTGGCGGGCAAGTTCCAGGTGTCCACCACCGTCATCAAGATGATCCCCTTGGCCCTGATGGCCGTCTGCGGCGCGGCGGTGGGTCTGATGAACGGCCGCATGGCGGAAAACTTCACCGCCATGAGCTCCGGCGCCCTCTCCACCGGGGAGGGGCTGATGGCCTCCACCGTGGCGGTGGCCTTCGCCTATGAGGGGTGGATCCTGGCCACCTCCATCAACTCAGAGCTGCGGGACGCCAAGCGGACGCTGCCCCGGGCCCTGGTGGCGGGGGCCTTCATCGTGGTGGTCACCTATATCCTCTATTACATCGGCCTCACCGGCGCGGTGACCACAGAGGAGCTGATGGCCAGCGGCGAGGCGGCGGCCAAGATGGCCTTCCAGCGGGTGTTCGGGGAGACGGCGGGCACGGTGGTGTTCGTGCTGATCGTCATCTCCTGTCTGGGGACCCTGAACGGTCTGACCCTCTCCTGCTGCCGGGGGCTGTACGCCCTGGCGGTCCGGAATGAGGGACCTGCGCCGGAGCTGTTCCGGCAGGTGGACCCGGTGACCCACATGGCGGGCAACTCCGCCCTGGCCAGCCTGGGCCTCTCCGCCCTGTGGCTGGTGTACTTCTACGGTGCCAACGTGGGAGGCCCCTGGTTCGGCCCTTTCAGCTTCGACTCCTCGGAGCTGCCCATCATCACCCTGTACGGAATGTATGTGCCCATGTTCATTCAGTTCATGCGGAAGAGCACGGACCTGCCCCCCTTCCGGCGGTTCGTCATGCCGGCCCTGGCACTGTGCAGCTGCGGCTTCATGGTGTACGCGGCCTTTGCCGGATATGGGGTAACGGTGCTGTACTATCTGGCGGTGTATGCCGTGGTCATGGGCATCGGCTGGCTGTTCGACCGCCGGCGGACTTGAAAAATTTACAGTTTAGGGATTGACAACCTGGGAAAACTGGTGTATAGTGCCTTCCATACCAAAAGGGAGTAGCTGGCACATTTGATTGTGTACCCAACGGCGTCAGTACGGGCTTCGGCCCCGCTTCGGGTTGAAACGGCGAGACTTTTGTATCAATGCAAAGGCATTGACGCAAAAGTCTCGTCTTTTTTGCGTCTTGTCGGAAAGAGGGAGTTTTATGAAGACGGAAAAGACCATCTGGCAGAAGAGCCGGGAGGAGCTGTTCCAGGAGCTGGACAGCACCCCGGAGGGCCTGACCGGCGCGGAGGCCGCCCGCCGCCTGGAACAATACGGCCCCAACGAGCTGCAGGAGGGCGGAAAGAAGAGCGTCCCGCGGATCTTCCTGGAACAGTTCGCGGACTTTTTGGTGATCATCCTGATCCTGGCGGCCGTCGTCTCCGCCATGCTGGACGACGTGGAGAGCGCCGTGGTCATCCTGGCGGTCATCACCATGAACGCCATCCTGGGCACCGTGCAGACGGTGAAGGCCGCCGCGTCCCTGGACAGCCTGAAGCAGATGTCCGCCCCCACCGCCAAGGTGGTGCGGGACGGCCAGGTGGTCCAGATCCCCGGCCGGGAGGTCACCGTGGGCGACGTGGTGGTGCTGGAGGCCGGCGACTCCATCTGCGCCGACGGCCGCCTGCTGGAGTGCGCCAGCCTGAAATGCGCCGAGAGCGCCCTCACCGGCGAGAGCCTGCCGGTGGAGAAGGACCTGGAGGAGATCGATGGCGACGTGCCCCTGGGCGACCGGAGGAACATGGTGTTCTCCGGCTGCTTCGTCACCTACGGCCGGGCCCGGTTCCTGGTGACCGCCACCGGCATGAACACGGAGATGGGCAAGATCGCCGCCCTGCTGAAGAGCACGGAGGAGAAGAAGACCCCCCTCCAGGTGAGCCTGGACCAGTTCGGCCGCAAGCTCTCCATCGGCATTTTGATCATCTGCGCCATCCTCTTCGCCGTCAGCGTGTTCGTCCGGGGCGAGGATGTGATGAACGCCTTCCTCTTCGCCGTGGCTCTGGCTGTGGCCGCCATTCCGGAGGCCCTCAGCTCCATCGTCACCATCGTGCTGTCCTTCGGCACCCAGAAGATGGCCAAGGAGCACGCCATCATCCGCAAGCTCCAGGCGGTGGAGGGCCTGGGCAGCGTATCCGTCATCTGCTCCGATAAGACCGGCACCCTGACCCAGAACAAGATGACCGTGAAAAAGCTCTATGCCGGGGGCCAGATCATCCCGGCGGACGGGGCGGACTTCTCCCGGCCGGACCAGCGGGAGCTGCTGCGGGCCGCCCTGCTGTGCAGCGACGCCACGGTGAACGAGTCCGGCGAGGTGGGCGACCCCACCGAGACCGCTCTGGTGCGCCTGGGCGAGGGCTACGGCTTCGACGAGGCGGACGTGCGGGGCAAGTACCCCCGCCTGGCGGAGCTGCCCTTTGACTCCGACCGGAAGCTGATGAGCACGGTCCACCAGCTGTCCGACGGCCTGACCATGCTGACCAAGGGCGCCGTGGACGTGATGCTGGACCGCACCCGTCTCTCCCAGGAGGAGAAGGCGGAGATCGAGCGGGTGAACGAGGAGTTGTCCCAGCAGGGCCTGCGGGTGCTGGCCTTCGGCAAGCGGATGCTGACCGCCCCCGCCATCGGCCTGGAGGATGAGAAGGACCTCCAGTTCCTGGGCCTCATCGCCATGATGGACCCGCCCCGGGAGGAGTCCAAGGCCGCAGTCAGCGAGTGCATCGCCGCCGGCATCCGGCCCATCATGATCACCGGCGACCACAAGGTCACCGCCTCCGCCATCGCAAGGGAGATCGGCATCCTGACCCCTGGCACCGAGGCCGTGGAGGGCGCCGTCATCGAGTCCATGAGCGACGACGAGCTGCGGGAGTTTGTGCCCAAGGTCAGTGTGTACGCCCGGGTGTCCCCGGAGCATAAGATCCGCATCGTCCGGGCCTGGCAGGAGCGGGGCAACCTGGTGGCCATGACCGGCGACGGCGTCAACGACGCCCCGGCCCTGAAGCAGGCGGACATCGGCGTGGCCATGGGCATCACCGGCACCGAGGTGGCCAAGGACGCCGCCGGCATGGTGCTGACGGACGACAACTTCGCCACCATCGTCCAGGCCGTCAAGAACGGCCGGAACGTCTACGCAAACATCAAGAAGGCCATCCAGTTCCTGCTCTCCGGCAACACGGCGGGCATCCTGACGGTGCTGTACGCCTCTCTGGTGGGCCTGCCGGTGCCCTTCGCGGCGGTGCACCTGCTGTTCATCAACCTGCTGACGGACTCCCTGCCCGCCATCGCGCTGGGCTTGGAGCCCCACAGCGACGCGGTGATGCGGGAGAAGCCCCGTCCCCGCCACGAGGGAATCCTGACAAAGCCCTTCCAGATCAGCGTGGGCACGGAGGGCCTGGTGATCGCCCTGGCCACCATCATCGCCTTCCACATCGGCCTGGCCAACGGCGGCGCCGCGGTGGCCAGCACCATGGCCTTTGCCACCTTGTGCCTGAGCCGCCTGTTCCACGGCTTCAACTGCAAGTCCGGCCGTCCGGTGATCTTCACCCGGGCCTTCTGGAACAACAAGTTCCTGCTGGGCGCCTTTGCCATCGGCGCGCTGCTGCTGACGGCGGTGCTGCTGATCCCGCCGCTGGAGCCCCTGTTCCAGGTGGCGGAGCTGTCCGCCGGTCTGGTGGGCTGCATTGTGGGGCTGGCCTTCGGCTCCATGGTGGTCATCCAGATCCTGAAAGCCATCCGCAGCATGGGCAGGAAGTAAATCTCTCCCAATCAAAGCGGCAGGGCCGCCCGTTGACGGGCGGCCCTGTTTTCTTATGCGCCGGTGTAGGCCCGGACGGCATCCCGCAGGAATGCCGCGCAGCCGGAGACCTCCCGGTCGTAATAGGCGGTGAACCTGGGGTCAGACACGTACAGCTCCGCCAGCCCCGCGTGGGCCTGGGGCGTGTACGCCTCCCAGGAGTAGGACAGCCACCGCCGGTGGAGAACGGCGACCCGCTGTCCCTCCGGCCCGGCGGGGTCCGCGCCCGCCTGCACGGCGGCGGCCAGGGCCTGGAGGATCTCATCCCCCAGAGCCTTCCATGCCGTGTACTCCTCTTGGGTCAGAGCCAGGACGCAGGCGTTGGCCCGGTCCACCTCCGCGTCCCCGTACTTCTTCCGGCTCTCGGCACCGTGGGCGGCCTCCATGGCGGCGACGGCATTGCGCTTGAACGCCTCAAATTTCTCCTGATCGGTCATTTTCGTTCCTCCTTTGATGTCGTCAATGGTCCGCTGGACAGTCAGGATCAGATCGTCCAGCCGGGCCCGGCGGGCCTTCAGCTCCGTCAGGTGGCTCTGCAGCGCCGCCTGGCGGTCAAAGGCCGGATCGTCCAGGATGGCCCGGATGGAGGCCAGGTCCAGCCCCAGTTCCCGGTAGAATAGGATGTCCTGCAGCCGGTCCAGCTGCTTTGGACCGTAGAGGCGGTATCCGGCCTCCGTGGTCCGCAGGGGCTTCAGCAGCCCCGTCTGGTCGTACCAGCGCAGAGTCCTTGGGGTGACGCCGGCCAGCTCCGCCAGCGCCTTGACGGTGTATTCCATGGTGATCCCTCCTGTCGATCTGGAGTATAACGGTTGACGCTGCGGCAAGGTCAAGAGGTTTTTGAAAAAAACCGGGGGTTTCTTTTTCGGCGCGAAAGGTCTATAATAGAATAACACCATTTCATAAGCTGCGAAAGGGGGGCCGCCCATGGTCAACTCCACCCTGTGCTACCTGGAGCGGGGAGACGATTATCTGATGCTCCACCGGGTGAAAAAGAAGGGCGACCTGAACCACGACAAGTGGATCGGCGTGGGCGGCAAGTTCGAGGAGGGGGAGAGCCCCGAGGACTGCATCCTCCGGGAGACCTGGGAGGAGACGGGCCTGACCCTGACGGACTACCGCTACCGGGGGCTGGTGACCTTCGTGTCCAATGAGGCCCCCACAGAGTATATGCACCTCTTCACCGCCACCGGCTGGACCGGTACGCCCCATCCCTGCGAGGAGGGGGAACTGGCCTGGATCCCCAAGGCGGACCTGCGGAAGCTGCCCATGTGGGAGGGAGACAAGATCTTTTTGGACCTGCTGGAGCGGGATGCCCCCTTCTTCTCCCTGAAGCTCCGGTATCAGGGAGACCGGCTGATGGAGGCGGTACTGAACGGGAGATCGATCGTATGACGCCGGTCCTGACGCTGGAGCCCTTGTCCTGGGCGCATCGGAAGGAGACAGCGGCCCTGTGGGCCGATCCGGCGGTGATCCGATACACCAATATCGCAGCCCCCTGCACGGCGGCAGGGGCGGCGGACCGGCTGGACTGCCTGCTGGACGACCAGCGGGAGCTGCCCGCCTACACGGTCTTCGCCATTCGGGAGGGAGCGGCATTCCTGGGTCTGGCCGGCTGCCCGCCGGTGGACGCGGCCGCCGGGACATATGGGCTGTTCTACCAGCTGCTGTCCGCCTGCTGGGGCCGGGGCCTGGGACTTGCCGCCGCCCGCGAGGCGCTGGAGCGGCTGGAGAAGCTGGGACCCTCCCTGGTGCTGGCGGATACGGTGGCGGAGAATACCGCCAGCGTTCGCATCCTGGAGCGGCTGGGGTTCGTCCGCACCGCCGTCCACCCAGGCGCCTTCTGCCGGGAGGGGCGGACGCTGGACATCTGGGACTATGCCCGCCGGTCCGGCGGCAGGGCGTGAGCGGCATCCGGACAGGGGGCGCGCCTTATGCGGGAGAGCCCGCGCAACCATGGAGAAATGAGGGATGTTCATGAGCGGAAAACTGCTGCTGTTCAGCTTTGAGGAGCTGCCCACCATCCTGGCGGCTGCGGCCGCCGCCGGCCCCTTCGGGGCGGAGGTGGTGCCGGTGGCCCGGCAGGACTACAACAAGCCCCTGGCGGTGCTGGCGGGCCTGGACGACGACCCCGGCACGCTGCTGCCCTTCACCGGCGGTCCTCTGGGGGGCCGGATGGTGGTATTCTGCGGCCTGGAGGATCAGATGGACGCCCTGCTGCCGGCGCTGCGTCAGGCGGGCATCGGCCCGGACTGTCTGAAAGCGGTGCTGACGCCGCACAACCGGACCTGGAACGCCATCAAGCTCCACGAGGAGCTCCTGCGGGAGCACCAGGCCATGAACGGGCGGTGAGGAGATGAAGTTCCTGATCTCTGCCTGCCTGCTGGGGTGCCGGTGCCGGTACGACGGGGCCTCCAAACCCCTGCCGCAGATCGCCGCCCTGGCGGAGCGTCACACCCTGGTGCCTGTCTGCCCGGAGCAGCTGGGAGGTCTCCCGACGCCCCGGCCGCCATCAGAGCGGCGGGGAGACCGGGTGGTCACCCGGGCGGGCGGCGATGTCACCGCCCAGTACCGCCGGGGCGCGGAGGAGGCCCTGCGTCTCTGCCGCCTGCTGGGGTGCGAAGCGGCGCTTTTGAAGGAGCGAAGTCCCTCCTGCGGCAGCAGAGAGATCTACGACGGCACCTTCACCGGCACGCTGACGGCGGGGGACGGCGTCACGGCGGAGCTGCTGCGGGCCCAGAGCATCCCGGTGTACGGAGAGTCCCGGGCGGAAGAGCTGCTTGCCCTTTGAACGATACAGACGGCCACGTCAGAAATGGACGGCGCGGCGCCCGGACAGGGGGCGGCGCCGTCCGCCGTTTTCCGCCCGACCGCCGGAGCACACGGCCCGGTTTACAACCGGCGGAAAACGTGGTAGACTCAAGGGCATGGACACAGGAGAGGAGAGAGACGCATGAGCCGACAGGCAGTTCTGTCCCTGCTGCGGCAGCAGGAGGGCTTTGTCTCCGGCGAGGAGCTCAGCCGCCGTCTGGGACTGAGCCGCACCGCCATTTGGAAGGCGGTGGACGCCCTGCGGCGGGAGGGCTATACGGTGGAAGCCCGTACCGGCCTGGGATACCGCCTGCTGGAGGCGCCGGACGCGGTGACGGAGCCGGAGATCCGCCACTTCCTGGGCGAGACGGACCGGGTGGGCCGGACGCTGGTGTGCCTGGAGGAGGTGGACTCCACCAATCTCTATGCCAAGCAGCTGGCGGCGGAGGGCGCGGCGGACGGCACCGTTGTGGTGGCGGACCGCCAGACCGCCGGGCGGGGCCGCCTGGGACGGAGCTTCCAGTCCCCGGGGGGGCGGGGGATCTACCTGACGGCCCTGCTGCGGCCGAACCTGCCGCCGGAGCGGCTGTCCCCGGTGACGGCCATGGCCGGCGTGGCGGTGTGCCGGGCGGTGGAGCGGCTCTGCAAGGTCAGCCCCGGCCTGAAGTGGCCCAATGACCCGGTGCTGGAGGGGAAGAAGCTCTGCGGCATTTTGACAGAACTATCCCTGGAGGGGGAGACGGGCCGGGTGCAGGACCTGGTGCTGGGCATCGGCATCAACGTCTCCCAGCGGCCGGAGGACTTCAACCCCGAGGTGCGGGAGATCGCCACCTCCCTGGCCCAGGCGCTGGGGCGTCCCATGTCACGGCCCGCCTTGGCGGCGGAGGTGATCCGGGAGGTGGACCAGCTCTACGCGGCCCTGGCGGCGGGGGAGCTGGAGCCCTATCTGGCGGAGTACCGGCGCCGGTGCGTGAACCTGGGCCGGACCGTGCGCCTGCTGGGTCCAGGCGGCGGCGAGACGGCGGAAGCGCTGGACATCGACGCGGATTTTGGCCTGGTCGTGCGGACAGCGGACGGCACCGTGCGGAGCGTGCGGTCCGGCGAGGTGTCCGTCCGGGGCCTGTACGGCTATACAGAGTGAGAGAGACAGAGGGGGAAGCGGATTGAAACAGCTTTGGACATTGTTTTGGACCTTCGCCAAAATGGGGGTCATGACCTTTGGCGGCGGCATGGCCATGCTGCCCATTCTCCAGCGGGAGATCGTGGAGACCCGGCACTGGGCCACGGAGGAGGAACTGACGGACTACTACGCCATCGGCCAGTGCACGCCGGGCATCATCGCCGTCAACACGGCCACGTTTATCGGCCAGAAGTACAAGGGCATCGCCGGGGGCATCGTGGCCACCTTGGGCATTGTCTTCCCGTCTCTGGTCATCATTTCCATTCTGGCGGGGCTCATCAACAACTTCGCGGACCTGGCCTGGGTCCAGAACGCCTTTGCGGGCATCCAGGTGTGCGTGTGCGTGCTGATCTTCAACGCCACTCTCAAGCTGATGAAGAACTCCGTGGTGGATAAGCCCACGGCGGTGATCTTTGTGGTGGTGCTCATCGGCAGCACGGTGATGGACATCTCCCCGGTGTGGTTCATTCTGGTGGCCGCGGTCATCGGCATCCTGCTGAAGAATTTGGAGGCGAAGCGGTCATGATCTATCTGCGCCTGTTCTGGGAGTTTTTCAAGACCGGCCTGTTCGCCATCGGCGGCGGCATGGCCACGCTGCCATTCCTCCACGACATGGGGGAGGCCACCGGCTGGTTCACCCAGGCGGATCTGATGAATATGCTGGCGGTGTCCGAGTCCACGCCCGGCCCCATCGGCATCAACATGGCCACCTATGTGGGCTTTACCGTGGGCGGTGTCCCCGGCGCGGTCATCGCCACGCTGGGCGAGGTGACTCCCTCCATCATCGTCATCCTCATCATCGCCGCCCTGCTGCGGAGCTTCCGGGAGAACCGGTATGTGGACCGGGCCTTCTACGGCCTGCGGCCCGCCTCCACGGGCCTGATCGGCGCCGCCTGCGTGTCAGTGGTGTTTGAGGTGCTGACCAACATCGTGGTGACAGCGCCGGAGACCGGGATCGTCAACCAGTTCCAGCTGGGCACCGGCGGCCTGGCGGGGCTGTTCAACTGGCCTGGGCTGCTGCTGGCGGCGGTCCTGCTGGCACTGACCAACTGGGTGAAGCCCACCAAGAAGCTCCATCCCATCGTGTTCATCGGCATTTCGGCCGTCGTGGGCGTGGTGTTCCGCTTCGCGGGGGTGTGAGAATGGACCGGGAGGCGCTGTATGCCCTGCTGCGGGCACGGAAGATCCCCTTTGAGGAGGTGACGCACCCTGCGGTGTGGAACATGGAGGAGCTCCATGCCCTCCGTCTGCCGGAGGAGGAGCGGATTTTGAAAAACCTCTTCCTGCGGGATGACAAGAAGCGGCGGTACTATCTGGTGTCACTGGACGGCGGGCAGACGGCAGATTTGAAGGCTCTGCGGCAGATATTGGACAGCCGCCCTTTGAGCTTTGCGGGAGCCGCGGACCTGGAACGGCTGCTGGGCCTGCAGCCAGGACAGGTGACGCCGCTGGGCGCCCTCCGGGCACCGGCCGGAACCGTCACCGTGGTGCTGGATGCGTCTCTGCGGGGGCAGACCGTAGGCGTCCACCCGCTGGAGAACACCGCCACGATCTTCCTGGATCTGGACGATCTGGCGGCACTGTTGGAAGACCAGGGCGTGCCGGTGGTCTGGTGTCCGCTGTCATAGAAACAAGCCGCCCGCCGGGATTTTCTCCCGGCGGGCGGCTTTCGCTTTTTGCAGAAATGGCATGGCGGCGGACGGTCAGTTCCCGTTGATGTGCCCCTGGATCCGCTGCATGATCATGTCCAGGGCCACCAGATTGTGGCCGCCCTCCAGCACCACGATGTCCGCGTACTTCCGGGAGGGCTCCACGTACTTCTCGTGCATGGGCTTTACGGTGGTGAGGTACTGATTCACCACGGACTGGAGCGTCCGGCCCCGCTCCTCCACGTCCCGCAGGCAGCGGCGGAGGATGCGTTCGTCCGCGTCCGTCTCCACGAAGATCTTGATGTCGAACATCTCCCGCAGGGTGGGATTCTGGAAAATCAGGATGCCCTCCACGATGATGACCTTGGTTGGGGTGATGGTCACTGTCTGATCCGTGCGGTTGTGGTCCGCGTAGGAGTAGACGGGGCACTGGATGGAGCGGCCGGCCTTCAGCTCCCGCAGGTGCTGGATCAGCAGCTCCGTGTCAAAGGCGTTGGGGTGGTCGTAGTTCACCTGGGCCCGCTCCTCGTAGGTCTTTCCCTCCTGTCGCTTGTAATAGCTGTCGTGGCCGATGACGGTCACATCGCCACCGAAATGCTCTTTCAAATGCCGGGTCAGGGTGGTCTTGCCGGAGCCGGTGCCCCCGGCGATCCCAATCAGCATGGTATCCATCTTCCCGATTCCCCCTAAAATTTGACAGTTCTGTGAAACAAAACCGGTTTCTCTTTCGTCCATTATAGGTGAGGTGCTGCCCAAAAGCAAGGACAAGCGCTGGAAAACTGCAAATTTCCTGAGAAATCGACAGCCGATACTTGACGGCTCTGAAAAAAGCCGATATTATGTAAATTGTGAGAACGCTGATGCGCGGGAGGATGGACCCATGGCCATGAAACGCTGCCCCGTCTGTGGGGAGAAGTATTCCGATACCTATAAAAATTGCCCGTTCTGTGAGGAGGAAGAGGCCCTGCAGAGCGGAAGCCAGATCCGCAGGAGCTCCGGCCGGGGCGGCAAGCGGACGGCCAAGAATCGTCAGCCCAATCTGCTCAGCCCCATTCTGATCGTTCTGATCGTGATCATGCTGGCGCTGCTGGTCTACCTCCTGTTCGGTGACCGGATCGCCAGCCGGCTCTCCGGCGACAGCGGGACCCAGGACCAGCAGGTGGAGGATGTGACGCCTGAGGCACCGGATCCGGACGACAGCGGGGATGTGACCATGCCGGAGGACGGCAGCGACACTGGGGAGACCGGGGATGCCGACAGCGGCACCACCACGGCCCCGGAGACAGACCTCTCCGATTTGCCGGAGACGCTGACCATCGCCTATATGGGCTCTCCCAGAGAGGAGTTCACCATGTCCGTGGGAGACGAGCCCATTCCCCTGACGGTCTCCGGCGGGACCGGTACCTACACCTGGAGCAGCAGTGACGACGGCATCGCCTCCGTGGATGCCAGCGGCAACGTGACCGCCGTCTCCTCCGGCCAGGCCACCCTGACGGTGACGGACGGCTCCGCCAAGGGCACCTGCCTGGTGCGGGTGCGGGGCGGCAGCACCACCACCGGCTCCGGCACGGACAGCGGGTCCACCGGCACGTCCTCCGGCGGCGGGGGCCTGACGGCAGGGACCGCGACGGTGGTCAACGCCGGGAACGGCGTGCGGGTCCGCTCCCAGCCCAACACCAGCAGCGAGATCCTGGCCACGGTGTCCAACGGCGCCACGGTGCAGGTGGTGCAGAGCGCCGGGAACGGCTGGTATGAGATCACCTTTGTAGCCACCGGCGGCGTGACCACCACCGGCTACATGATGGGCGAGTATCTGCAAAATTGATAAGAAAACGGTGCGAGAGATCCCCGGATGTGTAAGGACACACGGGGATCTCTCGTTGCGTCCGGGGAAAAAGTGTGCTATGATTTGATCGATATGAATCGTTCAAGAAAAAGGAGAGTACCATGACGACCCGACAGTTTCAGGAGAGCTCCGCCCTGCGGATCTTCCTGTCCTACTTCAAGCCCCACCGGCGGCTGTTCCTGCTGGATATGTGCTGCGCCCTGATGATCGCTTTGATCGACCTGGCGTTTCCCTATGTGTCCCGGTGGTGCATGTACGAGCTGCTGCCGAAGAGCGCCTATCAGACCTTCTTCATGGTGATGGCGGTGGTGTTCTGCGCCTATATCCTGCGGTCTGTGTTCACCTATATCATCTGCTACTACGGCCACACCTTCGGCATCCTGGTGGAGGCGGACATCCGCCGGGACCTGTTCCGCCATATGCAGGAGCTGAGCTTTGACTACTACGACCGCAACCGCACCGGCCAGCTGATGAGCCGGCTGACGGCGGACCTCTTCGACATCACCGAGCTGGCTCACCACGGCCCGGAGGATGTTTTCATCTCAGGTGTCACCATAGTGGGCGCTTTGATCATTATGTTCACCATTCAGTGGCAGCTGGCCCTGGTGATCGCCTGCATCATCCCGGTGTTTTTCCTGGTGGTGTGGAAGTGCCGCAGGTCCATGCAGGACGCCTCCATCAAGGTCAAGCAGCGGACGGCCACCATCAACGCCGACATCGAGTCCGGCCTCTCCGGCATCAAGACCGCCAAGGCCTTCGCCAATGAGGAGGCGGAGCTGGAGAAGTTCGACGTGTCCAATGACAGCTTCAAGACCTCCAAGCGGGCGTTCCACCGGGCCATGGGCCGGTTCAACGCGGTGATGGAGTTCTTCCTGTGCATCCTCTCCGTGGCGGTGATCTCCGTGGGCGGCTTCCTCATCATGCGGGGCCGGATGGACACGGTGGACCTGATCACCTTCAGCCTGTATATCACCACCTTCGTGAACCCGGTCCGCAAGCTCTCCACCTTCGCGGAGCTGTTCGCCAACGGCACCGCCGGCTTTGCCCGGTTCCTGGAGCTGATGCGGGAGGAGCCCGCCATGCAGGACGCACCGGACGCCGTCGCCCTCTCCCGGGTGGAGGGACGCATCGATGTGGACCATGTGTCCTTCGCCTATCAGGATGACCTGGCGGTGCTCCACGATGTGGATCTCCACATCCGCCCCGGCGAGACCATCGCCGTGGTGGGGCCATCCGGAGGCGGCAAGTCCACCCTGTGCCAGCTGATCCCCCGGTTCTATGACGTGACGGACGGCGCCGTCCGCATCGACGGCCGCGACGTCCGGGAGGTGACCCAGGAGTCCCTGCGGCAGAACGTGGGTGTGGTACAGCAGGACGTGTTCCTGTTCGCCGCCAGCATTCTGGAGAACATCCGCTACGGCAAGCCCGGCGCCTCGGAAGAGGAGGTGGCCCGGGCGGCCCGGCTGGCGGAGATCTACGACGACATCGTGGCCCTGCCCGAGGGATTCAACACCTATGTGGGCGAGCGGGGCACCCTGCTCTCCGGCGGGCAGAAGCAGCGCATCTCCATCGCCCGGATCTTTTTGAAGGACCCGCCGGTGCTGATTTTGGACGAGGCCACCTCCGCCCTGGACTCCGTGACGGAGGCCAAGCTCCAGGAGACCTTTGAGAAGCTGGCCCACGGCCGCACCACCATCATCATCGCCCACCGGCTCTCCACCGTCCGCAACGCGGACCGCATCGCCGTCATCGAGGACGGCCGCATCACGGAGCTGGGCAGCCACGACGAGCTGATGGCGAAGAACGGGGCCTATGCGGAACTGGTGCGGACACAGGAGCTGATCGGCCATGGAAAAGAGTAAGCTGCTGGACCGCTGCGGGGCGGAAGGCGAGGACCGGCTGCTGCTGGCCAAGGTCCTGGACCGGGCGGAGCAGGCGGAAAGCCGCAATGTCCCCGCCTGGACGGACTTCCTCTCCCCCCAGCAGCAGATGCTGGCCCAGGACCTGCTGCGCCTGGCCGACATCCCGGAGACTGCCTGGCTCCGCCAGGGGGGCTACCAGGGGGCGGAGCGGAACATCCTGCTGTTCCTGCCGGACTGGATGGAGCCGGAGACGGCGGAGAGCCCCCTCCGGTGTCTGCGGGCGGCATTCCGGCCGGAGGACCGCCTGAGCCACCGGGACATCCTGGGCAGCCTCATGGGCATGGGCATCGTCCGGGAGAAGGTGGGGGACATCCTGGTGTCCCCGGAGAGCGCGGACCTGATCGTGCTGGACACGGTGGCGGAGTTCCTGCTCTCCAGCTGGAACAGCGCCGGCCGGGCGCGGCTGACGGTGACGGAGATCCCCGCCGCCCACCTCCACATCCCGGAGGTCCGGTGCGAGGAGATCCGGGACACCGTCTCCTCCCTGCGGCTGGACGCGGTATGCTCCACCGGCTTCCGGATGGCCCGGGGCAGGGCGGCGGAGCTGATCTCGTCCGGCCACGTCCAGGTGAACTGGCGGGCGTGTACAAAAGCGGACAAACTGCTTGCGGCAGGGGATACGGTCTCCGCCCGGGGCTTTGGAAAATTTCAGCTGGCGGAGGTGGGCGGCGTCACGAAAAAGGGACGCACCGCCATCGTGGTGAAGCGATATATCTGAGAGGAGGACGCTGGATGCTGGAATACGCGTTTGAAGAGGTCGCCTGTGACGAGGGCGGAGGCGGCTGGAGCCTGCTGGGCGGTTTCGGCATGGAGACTGCGGCCCATCAGAAGGCCATCCGCCGCCGGGCGGCAGAGGGCTGGCGGTACGCCGGTTTTATCCCCAAGCGCCAGCGGGCCGGGGGATTTATCGAGAGCATCGACTTGGTATTCGAGCGCCAGCGCCCGGACACCTGACAGGAGGAGCGAGACATGGACCAAAAGCAGATCGACCGTATCAACGAGCTGGCCCGGAAGGCCAGGACGCCGGAGGGCCTGACGGAGTGGGAGCGGATGGAACAGGCTGCCCTGCGGCGGGAGTACATCGACTCCGTCCTGGGGGATCTGAAAAGCCAGCTGGACCACACCTACGTGGTGGATGAGCAGGGCAACAAGCGCAAGCTGAAGCAGAAGGAGGACTGAGGGCCGTGGCCAGGAAGAACAAGAAGCAGGAGGGCGTCGGCGTCTGGGTGGCCATCGTGGTCCTGTTTGCCGTGGGTCTGTGGCCCATCGCGCTGGTGATGCTGCTGGTAAAGCTCTTCGGCAGCGATGACAAGAAGCGCCGGACCTCCGCGCCTTCCCTCAATCAGACCGGAGCGGCGAAGACCGCCGGGCTGGAGGCGGAGTCTGGCGGGGCTAAAAAGGTCATGCGCAACGCCATGCGGTCTCCAGCGCCGAAGAAGTCCAACGCCAAGTGGCTGAAGATCATCGGCGTGGTGCTGACGGTCTGCGGCCTGGCGGCCTGCTGGAGCCCCATCGACATGATGATCTGGCTGGGCAAGATAGAGGTCTGGTACATCGAGGAGCTTCTGTGGGCGCTGGCCATCACCGCAGCCGGCGTGGCCATGTTCTGCAGCGGGACGTCCATCGACCGCAGCCTGAAGCGGTACAACAAGTACCTGGCCGTGGTGGGGGACTACGAGGCCATGGCGGTGGAGCAGCTGTCCCGGACCCTGGGGTATCCCAGGGTCCGGGTGGAGAAGGACCTGCAGAAGATGATCGACAAGGGCTACTTCGGGGACGAGGCGTACCTGAACATGGAGCTGGGGTATCTCTTTCGCAGCGGCCAGGCGGACGCGGAGCTGAAGCAGAAGCGCCAGCAGGAGCAGGCCCAGGCAGCGGCCGCGGCGCCGCCGCCCAAGGAGACGGAGGAGGGGTACTCCGGTATCCTGCGGAAGATCCGCCGGGCCAACGACGCCATCGCCGATGAGGCGCTCTCCGCCAAGATCGACCGGCTGGAGACCATCACCGCCAAGATCTTCCGGGCGGTGGAGGAGGACCCGAAGAAGCAGGGCCGGATCGACACCTTTATGAACTATTACCTGCCCACCACCCAGAAGCTGCTGGACTCCTACGCGGAGTTCGAGGCCGCCGGGGTGGAAGGGGAAAACCTCCGCCAGGCCAAGGCCCGAATCGAGTCCACCATGGACCTCATCATCAAGGGGTTCGAGCACCAGCTGGACGAGCTGTACAAGGCCGACGCCCTGGATGTGGACAGCGACATCCGGGTGATGGAGACCATGCTGGAGCGGGATACCGCCAGCGTGGAAAAGGACTTCGGCCTGGGCGGCATGGCCGCAGAAGAGAAGCCCAAGCAGGCAGAATGAAAAAAACCGGCGCGGAGCTCCGCGCCGGTTTTTTGTTGTTTGGAAAGGGTCAGCCCCAGACCTCGTTCACCATCTTTTTGTACATCTCCACATAGAACAGCGTGTCCATGCCCATGGCGGCGCTGTCGTACCCCTCGGCAAACCGCTGGCGGGAGGCCTCCGGGCCGCCGGTGAAGATCATGGACAGCTTGCCGTTGCGCTTGCAGGCCGTCTGGACCCGCAGGATGGCGTCGTGGACCTCCGGCGCGTCGAACTCGCCGGGACGGCCTAGGGCGATGGACAGGTCAAAGGGCCCCACGAAGATGCCGTCCACGCCGTCCATGGCAGTGATCTCCTCGATGTGCTCCAGGCAGCCCACGGTCTCGCACTGGGGCAGCAGCAGCGTCTCCCGGTTGCAGGCCTCCATGTAGGCGGGGATGGAGGTGGCGTGGGCGGCGTGGCCCCAGCCGCCGTCCCGGGTGGGGCAGAAGCCCCGGTTCCCCAGGGGCGCGAACTTGGCGTACTGGACGAGCTCCCGAACCTCGTCCACCGTCTCCACACAGGGGACCACGATGCCCTGGGCGCCCACGTCCAGCAGCCGCAGGACGGCGGTGCGGGAGATCTCATTGGCACGGGCCAGGGCCGTCAGGCCGGCGCCCTGGGCGGCGGCGATCTGGGCCGCGGCGGACTCGATGCCCACCGGGGAGTGCTCCGTGTCCACGATCACATAGTCCAATCCGGTGTAGCGCAGGCTCTCCACCGCCAGGGGATTGTTCAGCGCGGTGAAGGTTCCCAGGCTGGGATGCCCTTCCCGGAATTTTTGTAAGACAACGTTTTCCATATCATCTGATCCTCCTGAAACGAGCATGATTCTATTATAGCGGACCAGGCCGCCCTGTCAATTCCGGCCGTGGGAGAAAAACCACCAAAACATAGAGCCGCGGGAGGGACGCCTTTCGGCAGTCCCTCCCGCAGGATAGACCGGTATTCAGGAAACGCCTTACAGCTCGCAGAGCTTGAGGAGCTCCTCCCAGTTGCGGTCGACTTCCTTCTGGACCTCTTCGATCATCCACTCGTTGCCGGGCTTGAACATGTGGGCGAAGCGGCCCTGCATCTTCAGGTACTCCTCCACCGGCAGCTTGTTCTTCGGCTTGTAGCTGAGGATGTACTTGCCCTCGACCACCTCATACAGCGGCCACACGCAGGTCTCCACCGCCATCTTGGTGACCTCCATCAGCTTCTCGCTGGGATACCGCCAGCCACGGGGGCAGGGAGCCATCACGTTCAGGAAGGCCGGGCCCTCGGTGTAGATGGCCTTGTGGGCCTTCTCCGTGATGTCCTTGAAGTTCCCGATGAACGTGGTCTGGGCCACATAGGGGATGCCGTGGGCCACCATGATCTTCGTCAGGTTCTTCTTCTGCTGCAGCTTGCCGGGGATCACCGTGCCCTGGGGCGTGGTGGTGGTGTCGGCAAAGTGGGGGGTGGAGGAGGAGCGCTGGATGCCGGTGTTCATGTACGCCTCGTTGTCGTAGCACACATACACCATGTCGTGGCCCCGCTCCATGGCGCCGGACAGGCTCTGGAAGCCGATGTCGTACGTGCCGCCGTCGCCGCCGAAGGCGATGAACTTGTACGTGTCGTCCAGCTTGCCGCGCTTCTTCATGGCCCGGTACGCCGTCTCCACGCCGGACAGGGTGGCCGCCGCGTTTTCGAAGGCGTTGTGGATGAAGCTGTCCTTCCACGCCGTGTAGGGATACATGAAGGTGGAGACCTCCAGGCAGCTGGTAGCGGAGCACACCACCGCCTTGTCCTCCGGGTCCAGGGCACGCAGCACCGTCCGCACCGCGATGGGAGAGCCGCAGCCCGCGCACATTCTGTGGCCGCCGGACAGGCGGTCCTCTTTCATCAGATTTTCTTTCAGACTATATGCCATGACTGTTTTCCCTCCTTATTCCCGGACGTCCAGGTAGCGATAGGTCTCGCCCACCTCGCCGGTGGCCGCGATCTTCTCCAGCTCCGCGAACACGTGCTGGATGCTCTCCACCCGCACGTCGCGGCCGCCCAGGCCGTAGATGTAGTTGATGCCCTTGGGGCCGCTGATGCCCGCCGCGTACAGGCTGGCCGTGACCTCCGCGAACATGGGGCCGCAGTGGGCGTTGAAGCTGTCGTCCTTGTCCATCACGGCGAAGGCCTTCACGTTCTTCAGGGCCTCGCAGATGTCCTCGCTGGGGAAGGGACGGAAGGAGCGGACCTTGATCTGGCCCACCTTCTTGCCCTGGGCCCGCAGCTCGTTGATGGCCTCCTTGGCGGTGCCGGCGGAGGAGCCGATGATGACGATGGCCTCCTCGGCGTCGTCCATCATATAGGTCTCGATGAGGCCGTAGGTCCGGCCGGTCATCTCGCCGAACTCCTTGCCGACTTTCTTGATGACCTCCTTGGCGTCCATCATGGCCTGGGCCTGCTGCCGCTTGGCCTCCATGTAGTACACCGGCGTGGCGTAGGCGCCCACCGCCATCTTTTCGTCCTTGTTCAGCAGGTAATGCTGGGGCTTGTACTCGCCCACGAACTCCTTGACCTTCTCCGTCTCCACCAGCTCGATGTTCTCGATGGCGTGGGAGGTGATGAAGCCGTCCTGGCACACCATGATGGGCAGGCTCACCGCCTCCGCGATCCGCATGGCCTGCAGGTAGTTGTCGTAGGCCTCCTGGTTGGTCTCCGCGAACAGCATCAGCCAGCCGGTGTCCCGCACGCCCATGGCGTCGGAGTGGTCATTGTTGATGTTGATGGGGCCGCTCAGGGCACGGCAGGAGACGGCCAGGGTGATGGGCAGCCGGTCAGAGGCCGCCACATACAGCATCTCCGTCATGTAGCACAGGCCGCAGGAGGAAGTCGCGCTGATGGCGCGGCAGCCGGCGGCCTCCGCGCCGATGCAGGTGGACATGGCGCTGTGCTCGCTCTCCACCGCGATGAACAGCGTGTCCACTTCCCCGTTGTCCACATAGGTGGAGAAGTACTGGGGGATCTCCGTGGACGGCGTGATGGGATACGCGCCCATCACATCCGGGTTGATCTGCTTCATGGCATAGGCGACCGCCTCATTGCCGGAAAGTCTTTCTCTGATTCCCATGATTCCTTCCCCTCCTTATTTGTCGTTCTTGACCATGGTGATGGCCCCGAAGGGGCAGGTGTTGGCGCAGATGCCGCAGCCCTTGCAGAAGAAGTAGTCGAAGTCCTCCCGCTTGCCCTCCTGGTTCACCGGGATGGACATATCCGGGCACACCGGCGCGCACAGCAGGCACTGTTTGCACTTGTCCCAGTCGATCACGGGCTTCATGGTCCGCCAGTCGCCGGTCTCCACCACGCTGGACGTGCCGCCCTCATAAATGTTGCAGCCCGGGGTGATGTCCTTCCAGGTCACGTCCGGGGTCATATCCTTCGCCAGATGGCTCATCCTACCTGCACCTCCTCCAGAGATCTCTTCAGCGCCCGCATGTTGCCCTCGATGACCTGGGGCTTGCTGGCGAACTTGTGCTTGAAGGAACCCTCCATGTCCTTGATGAACTCCTCCTCGCCGATGACGCCGCTGACCTTCACGATGGCGGCCAGCATGGGGGTGTTGGGGAAGTTCTTGCCCAGCTCCTCCTCGGAGATCTTACCGGCGTCGATGGTGCACACACGGCCCTCGTAGCCCTTCAGCAGGGGCCGCAGCTCGGCGGGGGACTTGCTGGAGTTGATGACGATGGCGCCTTCCTTCTTCAATCCCGCCGTCACGTCCACGGCGGACAGCAGGGTCTCATCCACGACCACCACGTAGTCCGGGAAGTAGATGTTGGAGTGGACGGTGCTCCGCTCGGAGCTGATCCGGTTGTAGGCGGTGATGGGCGCGCCCATGCGCTCCGGGCCGTACTCCGGGAAGCCCTGGACATACTTGCCCGTGTTGAACGCCGCGTCCGCCAGCAGCAGGGACGCCGTCTTCGCGCCCTGGCCGCCCCGGCCGTGCCATCGGATCTCTACAATGTCTTTCATGCTTGATCCTCCTCGTTCGGTTTGCTTCCCCCCTAGGGGGAAATGCCTCGAATTTTGCCAGTATAGGTGCTTGTCAGCACCTATAGTATAGTCCCATTTTAAGAGGTTTGTCAATTCTATCACAAATTACTGGGTATAGAAATCCATGCACATTGGCACCTGCTTTTTGGTGCAAATGCGCAAGAATGGACGCTTGCAAATTCTTAATATTGTTTTTGTGTACAAAAGAATGACCTTTTTTTGGGCGTTTTGCCTCTCGCTGGGTTGGAGGGAAGTGACATCAGACATCTGCTGAGTTTGAGAAACCTCGTTCCGGCCAAGAGCGGATCATGATTGACAGGGACTGGCAGGTGTGCTAGGATATAGTTAGAAATAACTAACTATAGAGGGGGTGCCGAAGTCAGCGGCATCCCGGAACGAGGAGAGACCGGATATGATCAGGTACACATTGGAGGTCGAGGGAATGCAGTGCGGGATGTGCGAATCCCATGTGAACGACGCCATCCGCAGGGCATTCCATGTGAAAAAGGTGGAGTCGTCTCACGGGAAGAACCAGACCATGATCCTGACAGAGGAGCCCCTGGACGAGGCGGCTCTTCGCCGGACCATTGACAGCACCGGCTATACGGTGCGCGCTGTCAAAATGGAGCCCTATGAGAAGAAGGGACTGTTCTCATCCTGGAAGAAGTGAAACGGGAGCTGCAGAGCCCGGCATCCTTTGATCGGATGCCGGGCTCTGCCGTTGGAGATTTGTGGGGCAAAATGCGGAGCAGTATCCTGACGTCGGAAGGAGCATACAGGGCCTTGCATTTTCCTGGCGGGCATGGTATACTACAGAACTTGAAAATCATTCTCAATTCAAGGAGCATATTTGGTGAATAAAAGAGCTTTTTTGTGTATGATATTGGCATTACTTCTGCTGCTCTCCGCCTGCGGCCAGAGCGTGGAGGAGGACACGGATCCGGATCAGCTGACGGTGGTGGCCACGGTGTACCCGGCCTATGACTTCGCCCGGGCCGTGGGCGGTGACCTGGCGGATGTCCAGCTGCTGCTGCCGCCGGGGACGGAGAGCCACTCTTACGAGCCCACCCCGGCGGACATCCTGGTGGTGCAGGACTGCGATCTGTTCATCTACCTGGGGGGCGAGTCCGACACCTGGGTGGAGACCATCCTGGAGTCCGTGGAGCTCCGGGGCCAGACGCTGCGGATGGTGGACTGTGTGCCGCTGCTGGAGGAGGAGACGGTGGAGGGCATGGAGAGCTACGAAGAGGGGCACGACCATGACCACGACGAGGCCCCCGGCCTGGGCGAGGTGGTGGGCTATGATGAGCATGTGTGGACCTCCCCGAAAAATGCCGCCCTGATCACCCGGGCGGTGGGGGACAAGCTGGCGGAGCTGGACCCGGCCAACGCCGATACCTATGCCGCCAACAGCGCGGACTATGCGGCGCAGATCGAGGACCTGGACCGGGAATTTGCGGACTTCTTCGCCGGGGTGGAGGACCGGACCATGGTGTTCGGCGACCGCTTCCCCCTGCGGTATTTCGCGGAGGAGTTCAACATCGACTACTACGCCGCCTTCCCCGGATGCAGCACCCAGACGGAGCCCTCGGCGGCCACCATCGCCTTCCTGACGGACAAGGTCCGGGAGGAACAGATCCCCACGGTCTGGTATATCGAGTTTTCCAATCATCTGGTGGCGGACAGCATCGCCGAGTCCGCGGGCGTCAAGACCGCCATGTTCCACACCTGCCACAACGTGTCCGCCGACGATCTGGCGGCGGGGGCTACCTATGTATCCCTGATGGAACAGAATCTGGAGACCCTGCGGGAAAACCTGTGACGATGGGCTGAGCGCCCGCTCACCAGGTCACGCGGCGGCACTGGATGGCCCGGCACTGGCGGACCACCTGGGCGCAGAGCGCGTTGTGGAACTGGAGATATTGCTTCTTGGCCTGGCGCTGGACGCGCTGTTCCTCCTGGAACAGCTGCCATTGGGCACAGGTTTTATGGCAGCCCTCCTGATAGGACGGGCAGCCGGGACGACAGGGCAGCATTGCCATCACTCCGATCTTCGAGATCCACCGACGGATGGCCAGCAGGCGCGTTCCGCCGCCGGGGCCGTTGGCAGGCTTCTGCATCCAGTCTATTCCCATTCCGGCGTGTTTACCACCCGAACTCTGTAAAGGGATGGTTAAACCTCTGCGGAGCAGATGCGCTTCTGGGGCTTGACAACGGCCGCCGGGCCGTGTTAGAGTTGTGCGGTTCATCGGAGGGCTTGTGGCCGCAGTCACGAAGCTGGATAAGATGCCGGGGGCGCCCGGTCTCTTATCCAGCTTTTTTCTGCGCAGATGCGGCGTAGAAACTGTCACGCGCAGCAGCGAACGCGCATGAAGATCCATGCCCTCCATCGTATGGGAGGAGACTATGGAAACACAGAAGTCATTCACACAGGGGCCGATCCTGTCAGCCCTGCTGAAATTCGCACTGCCGGTCCTGCTGGCCCTGCTGCTGCAGGCCATGTACGGGGCGGTGGACCTGCAGGTGGTGGGGAAATTCGGCACCGCGGCGGACATCTCCGCAGTATCCACCGGAAGCCAGATCATGCAGACGGTGACTATCGTCATCACGGGCCTTGCCATGGGCATCACGGTGCTGCTGGGCCAGAAGATCGGCGAGGGCAAGCCGGAGGAGGCGGGGGCCGCCGTGGGCAGCGGCATCTGTCTCTTTCTGGTGGTGGCGGTGGCGGCCACGGCGGCACTGGAACTGACGGCCCCCCAGCTGGCCACGCTGATGCACGCCCCGGCGGACGCCTTTGCCGGCACGGTGGAGTATGTGCGGATCTGCTCCGGCGGCGCGGTGTTCATCGTGGCCTACAACCTGCTGGGCAGCATCTTCCGGGGCATCGGAGATTCCCGGGTGCCGCTGATCACCGTGCTGATCGCCTGCGTCCTGAACATCGGCGGCGACCTGCTGCTGGTGGGCGGCTTCGGCCTGAATGTGGCTGGCGCGGCCATCGCCACGGTGTTTGCCCAGGCCATGAGCGTGGTGCTGTCCCTGCTGCTGATCCGGCGGAAGCACCTGGCGTTCACCCTCCGGCGGCAGGACATCCGCTTCAACGGCGACATCATCGGGAAGATCCTGAAGCTGGGCAGCCCGGTGGCCCTCCAGGACCTGCTGGTGAATCTCACGTTCCTGGTGATCATCGCCATCGCCAACTCCATGGGCACCATCCCCTCCGCCGGTGTGGGCGTGGCGGAGAAACTCTGCGCCTTCGTCATGCTGGTGCCCTCCGCCTATATGCAGTCCATGTCCGCCTTTGTGGCCCAGAACATCGGCGCCGGGCTGGAGACCAGGGCCCGGCGGGCCCTGCTGTACGGGGTGCTGTCCTCTCTGGTGGCGGGCCTCCTCATGGGCTGGGCGGCCTTCTTCCACGGAGACGTGCTGGCGGGCATCTTCGCGGAGGACCCGGCGGTGATCGCCGCCGCCTGGGAGTATCTGAAGGCCTATGCCATCGACTGCCTGCTCACCAGCTTCCTGTTCTGCTTCGTGGGCTTTTTCAACGGCTGCGGCCAGACGCTGTTCGTCATGATCCAGGGGATGATCGGCGCCCTGGGCGTCCGGCTGCCGGTGGCCCTGCTGGTGAGCCGGGCGGCGGACAGCTCCCTGTTCCATCTGGGCCTGGCCACCCCGGCCTCCACGGTGGTGCAGATCGTCCTGTGCGGGATCTGGTATCTGCGGCGGAGGAGGAGCATCCAAACGCTCAGACAGTAAAAAAGTATCCCGGCAGTCCTGGTCAGGACTGCCGGGATACTTTTCACCGGGCTCAGTAGCTCCGCTCCATCTCCTGGACCCGGTCATACAGCCAGTCGTTCACCGGCACGGAGATGCCGTGCTTGGCCGCCAGGCGGCGGATGGTGCCGGCAAACAGCTCCACCTCGCTCCTCCGGTGGTTCTTGCCGTCCTGCCGCATAGAGGGCTCCCCGTCCGGCGGCAGATGGTCGATGATATCCACCCACGCCGTCACGTCCCGTTCGGAGAGGGGGACCCCCTCCGCGTTGGCCACGGCGGCCACCTCCCGCATGGCACCGATCATGGTGTCCCGGGGCGTTCCGGGCTTTTGCAGCAGGCTGTAGCCGCACTGGAACACCATGGCCGCCTGGTTGCAGCCGGTGTTGCACAGCAGCTTGCTCCACTGGTGGACCAGGATGTCCGCCGGCAGGGCATAGGGGAAGCGGATGGCGTCAAAGAACGCCGTGAGCCGGTGGAGACGGGCTGGGTCCTCTCCGGCGGGAACACCGACCGCCAATTCGCCCCAGGGGCCGCAGGTGACGTGGTTGCCCTCCTTCTTGGCGGCCATCTTCTCCGCCACGCACCCGACCACGTGTTCCGGGCCGAAGGCATCTGCCAAGATCTCCTCGCTGGCGATGCCGTTGAGGACGGAGAGCAGGAGGGTGTCCGCCCCCACCAGATGGCGGCAGGTCTCGATGGCATCCCGCAGCCCGCCGAATTTGACGGCGAACAGCAGCAGATCCACGGGCTCGGCCCGGGCGGCGGCGTCCACATAGTGGAAATCACAGAGCTCTCCGTTGCACCAGACGCCCTCCTCCCGGTAGCGGGCGATCCGGCCGCTGTCCGCCAGGACCAGGACGCGCTCCCTGCCCAGGGCCTTCGTGAAGAGCGTGGCATAGAGGACGCCAAGAGAGCCCAGCCCGATGACGCCGACGGTTTGAATGGGTTTCATCAAAATGCCTCCTAACTGTGCAAAACGGGACGGCGGAACACTCCGCCGCCCCTGCTGTTTACGCGATCCGGGCCAACCATTTCAGGTCGTAGGGTTCGAATACGACCTTTTCATAGGCGTCCACATCCAGGGGCGTGCCGTCCCAGTCGGAGTGGATGTCACCAGTCTGTTTGATGAGGATGTCATAGAGGATGTCGTAGGTGACGCCGTTTGCGGGGTCCGTCTCCACGATGGTGGAGTAGGGCAGCGTCTTGTGGTACGTCAGCTCCATGCCCTTGTAGTCGAAGTGGAAGCCGCAACGCATCCGGCAGCCGTCCAGCCCCGTGTAGCGGGCCACCTTCTTCAGATCCTGAAGGATCTTGTCGCCCTCCTCCTCATAGAGGTTCTCGGGCGTGGTGGCGGTGTAGTCGAACCGGAACTGGATGGAGGCGCCGGGGAGCTTTCGGAACCGCTCCAGATAGGGCACCAGCTGGTCCGCGGGGTAATTCTTGTACAGCACGCAGTTCACCCGGAACTTCACCGGCAGCTTGGAGAGCAGCTCGTCATTGGACTCCACCACATAGTGCTGCATATGGCGGGAGACGTTGATGCAGGTGATCTTGTGCTTGTTTTTTTCCGCGAACGCCAGAATGTCCGCCTCGGACTGGTGCTCGGACACCGGCAGGGTGGTGTTGATATACACCTTGTGAGTAGTGGGGATCTTGTCCAGCATCACCTGGAGGGACTCCAGGTTGGCGAAGGGCTCACCCCCGGTAAAGACGAAGTCGCAGTAAGGCGTGATGGCGTCCATCCGCTCGATGCTCCGGCAGATCTTCTCCAGAGAGAAGCCTGTCATATCCGCGTACTCGCCTTTGTTGATGCAGAAAGGGCAGTGGTTTTTGCAGTCGTAGGGGACGAAGATCGTCACCGTGGCACCGCCCTCCCGCGTCTTGTAGGGATGTTTCATATCGACCGGCCTTTCAGAGTAAGATGGAAAATCCGTGACAAAATGGTTCTGAAACAAGAACCATTTTGAGGGTCTCGCAGACATTAGTATATTCTAAAGGATTTTTCAGAAGAGGTCAAGAGAAAAAGAAAAATTACCCGAGGGAAACACACAAAAAACAGCTGGAACTTCTGGAAAACCTGCACAAGACCGGTTTCTGCCGGGGGAATCGCCGGCCTCCGACCGGAGACAGGACTGTACATTTTTCGCGAGAAATGCTATAATCTCTTAATCTACATGTCAACGAAAGGAGGCGGACACATTGGAATCCTTACAGGGGCTTCTGGACAGCCTGACAGCGCTTCTGGCGGCATATCCGCTGGCGGGAGACTGGTATATGGCCTTTGTGCGGTTTCTGTTTCCGGTCCTGGCGGTGCTGATCCTGTACCGGGCGGTCCGCTCCCTGCTGCGGATCCCCCACACGCCGGAGAACTGGGGCCAGCTGAGCCTGCCCAACGGCACCTCCCTGCCCCTGACCCACTGGGAGAACATCCTGGGCCGCAGCAAGACCGCGGACGTCTATCTGAACTATCCCAGCATCTCCCGCCAGCACGCGGCCCTCTGCCGGGGAGAGGATGAGAACTGGACCCTCTACGACCTGGGCTCCAAGGGCGGCACGGCGGTGAACGGGCAGCAGGTAGAGACTTCCGCCCCCGTGAAGCTGGGGGACACCATCACCCTGGGCGGTGTGCCCCTGATCTTCCTGCCCCAGACCGTGGCGGAGCGGGAGGAGCAGGAGGCCCGGCGCCGGGCGGAGCGGCCCGCCGCCATCTGGCCGTCCTTTTTGTGGTTGACGGTGTTCCAGGTCCTGGCCTGTCTGCAGCTGATCGTGGCGGCCGGGACCGGGGCCACCATCGCCATCCCCCTGGCCTTTCTGGGGCTGACGGTGCTGATGTGGCTCTATTACGCGGCCCTTCGGGCCACCCGCTGCGTGGGCTTTGAGATGGAGACCATCGCCTTTTTCCTCTCCACGCTGTCTTTGTCCATCACCGCCTCCAGCGCCCAGGGGAGCCTGTTCAAGCAGTTCCTGGCGATCCTGCTGGGCCTGGCGCTGTTTTTGGTGCTGGGGCTGTTCCTCCGGGATCTCAGCCGGGTGCAGAAGAACCGCTGGCTCATGGCGGCGGCTGCCATCGGTCTGCTGGGCATCACCCTGCTGATCGGCAACTCCAAATACGGTGCCGTCAACTGGATCTCCATCGGCGGGATGTCCTTCCAGCCGTCGGAGATCGCCAAGATCTGCTACATCTTCGCCGGCGCCGCCACGCTGGAGCGGCTGTTCCACAAGCGGAACCTGACCCTCTTCATCGTGCTGACGGGCGTGTGCATCGGCCTGCTGGGCCTGATGAGCGACTTCGGCACCGCGGCCATCTTCTTCGTCACCTTCCTGGTGATCGCCTATATGCGGTCCGGGGACTTCGCCACCCTGTCCCTGATCTGCGGCGGCGCCGTGTTCGGGGCAGGCATCATTTTGAAGTTCAAGCCCTATATTCTGAGCCGCTTCGCCTCCTGGGGCCACGCCTGGGAGGCCGCCTCCACCACCGGCTACCAGCAGACCCGCACCATGTCCGCAGCCGCCTCCGGCGGCCTTCTGGGCATGGGGGCCGGCAACGGCTGGCTCCACAACGTGGCGGCGGCGGACACGGACCTGGTATTCGGCATGCTCTGCGAGGAGTGGGGGCTGCTGATCGCCGTGCTGGCGGTGGGCTCCATCATCACCCTGGCGTTTTTCGCTGCCCGGGCCTGCCGGGTGGGCCGGTCCAGCTTCTACACCATCGCCGCCTGCGCGGCATCGTCCCTGCTGGTGTTCCAGACCTGTCTGAACGTGTTCGGCTCCGTGGACCTGCTGCCTCTCACAGGCGTCACGTTCCCCTTCGTCTCCAACGGCGGCTCTGCCATGATGTCCGCCTGGGGGCTTTTGGCCTATCTGAAGGCCACGGACACCCGGGAGAACGCCAGCTTCGCCATCGCCCGGAAGCACCAGCGGCAGCTGACCCAGGCGGCCCGGCGCCGGGCGGAGCCGATGCGAGATCCCTTTGGCACGGAAAAGGAGGGGCGCCATGAAGAAAATTGAGCGGCGGGCCTTTGTCTGCCTGGCACTGGCGCTGCTACTGGCGGCGGGGCTGGGATTCTTCCTGGTGAAATACTTCCTGGACGGGGGCAGCTGGGCGTCCTCCGCCTTCAACCGCCATCTGTATAACAGCAGCGGCGAACTGGCCAGCGGCACGGTGCTGGACCGGGACGGGGACGTGCTCTCCGAAGTGGCGGACGGCCGCCGCACCTATTACGACAACGCCACTGTCCGCAAGGCCACCCTCCACGCGGTGGGGGACCTGCAGGGCAACATCGGCACCGGGGCATTGAATGCCTTTGCCGACAAGCTGACGGGCTACAGCCTTCTAAACGGCGCCTTCGGCGCCCAGCGGGGGAACGACCTGTACCTGACCATCGACGCCCGGTACAACTACACCGCCTATGAGGCTCTGGGAGGCCACGCCGGCACCGTGGCGGTCTACAACTACGAGACCGGAGAGATCCTGTGCATGGTCTCCGCCCCCAGCTACGACCCCCTGAACGTGCCGGAGGACATCACCACCAACGACCGGTACGAGGGCGCCTATCTGAACCGCTTCCTGTCCTCCACCTTCACGCCGGGGTCGGTCTACAAGATCGTCACCCTGGCGGCGGCCCTGGAGGAGATCCCGGACCTGACGGAGCGGACCTGGACCTGCTCCGGCAGCGTCCAGATCGGGGACGAGACCATCGTCTGCTCCGGCACCCATGGGGAGCAGGACATCGCCGCGGCCTTCGCCAACAGCTGCAACGTGGCCTTTGCCCAGATCGCCCAGGAGCTGGGGGCGGACACCCTGGAGAAGTACACGGAGCAGGCGGGCCTGACCGACAGCTATTCCATCAGCGGTCTGCCCACGGCCCGGGGGTCCTTTGATTTTGACGGCATCACCGACGGCCAGCTGGGCTGGGCCGGCGTGGGCCAGCACCGGGACCAGGTGAACCCGGCGGCGCTGATGATCTACATGGGCGCCATCGCCAGCGGCGGCAAGGCGGCGGAGCCGTACCTGATCCTCCGGACGGAGAGCGCCCTGGGGCTGCCCAGCCTGCCTCATTTCACCGCCAGGACCGGCAGGCTGATCTCCTCTGACACGGCGGCCGCCTTGGCGGACCTGATGGCCAACAACGTGACGCAGACTTACGGCGCCAGCCGGTTCCCCAATATGGACATCTGCGCCAAGTCCGGCACCGCCGAGGTGGGGGAGGGCCAGACGCCCCACGCCTGGTTCGCCGGCTTCCTCCGGGGGGAGGAGACCCCCTACGCCTTTGTGGTGCTGGTGGAAAACGGCGGCGGCGGGTCCTCTGTGGCCGGCACGGTGGCCGCCAAGGTGCTGGACGTCATCGTCAACGGATACTGATACGAAAGCGGGATCAAGATGAACAACAAGAGAAACGGTCTGCTGCTCCAGACCAAAAAGCAGATGAACAACGGGGCCATCGTCACCGGGCTGGGCTTTGTGCTGTACATGGTCCTGCTGGTGCTGGGCCAGGAGCTTCTGGCGGATCTGACGGCCATCGCCTTCGGCGTGGTGGGGATCTATGTCTCCCTCTCCGTGCTGGCGGGCCGGCGGCGGGACAAGGAGGACGTCTCTTACAACCTGCTGTGGGGCCAGCTGGCCCTGACCATCTTCCTGGTGGCCTGCGCGGTGCTGGCCGTCCGGCAGCGGATGGGGCTGTGAGAGCATCCCCGGGGACAGAGATAGAGCGGGTGTATCCCTTGCGATACACCCGCTCTTTCATTCGGCCAGGAGATCCTCTTCCAAAGGCGACTTTTCCGGCACCGCCTCCGGAGCGGATCCACTCGCCAGCAGCCGCTGCTTGACCCTCTGCATGGCCCACAGGAAACAGATCACATGGACACCGAAGGTGATGACCCAACTGACCGGATAGGACCAGTAAAGCATCTGAATGGTATGGAACTGGGGAAGCTGGAAGATGGTGGCGATCCACAGCAGCCGCAGGCCGCAGGCCCCCACCAGAGACACCAGCATGGGCATTACCGAGTAGCCGATGCCCCGCAGGCCGCCCACCATCACGTCCATCATGCCGCAGACAGCATAGGTGGCGCAGACGATCTGCATCCGGGTGATGCCGGCGTCGATGACCGCAGGGCTGGTGGTGTAGATGGAGAGCAGCACCCGGCCGCCCAGGGTGGCGGCGTTGCCCAGGACCACACCCACCACCAGCACGCAGCACTGAGCCCGGATGACGATCTTGCGAATGCGGTGGTAATTGCCGGCACCGTAATTCTGGCTGACGAATGAGATGGTGGCCTGGTACATGGCGTTCATGGACACATACACGAACTGCTCGATATTGGCGGCGGCGGAGTTGCCGGCCATGACGACCTCCCCGAAGGTGTTGACCGAGGACTGGATCACCACATTGGACAGGGAGAACAGAATGCCCTGGAACCCAGCAGGCAGGCCGATCCGCAGGATCTGGGCCATGGTCTGGGGATGAAGGCGCATCTTTTTAAGGTCCAGGTGGAGCGGGCCGGTGTCCTTCACCATGCAGCGCAGTACCAGGGAGGCGGAGATGCACTGGGAGATCACGGTGGCAATGGCCACGCCCGCCACATCCAAATGGCAGACGATGACAAAGAACAGATTCAGCACGATGTTGACCACGCCCGCCAGGGAGAGGAAGTACAGGGGGCGGCGGGTGTCGCCCTCCGCCCGCAGCAGGGCGGCACCGAAGTTATAGACCATGGTGGCGGGCATCCCCAGGAAGTAGATCCGCAGATACAGCGCCGCCAGGTCCAGTACATTGTCCGGAGTCTGCATCCAGATCAGAATGGTCCGGGCCCCCAAAACACCGATCACCGTCAGGAACAGGCCGCTGAGGATACTTAGCAGAATGGAGGTATGGACAACTCGGTGGAGTTCGTCACGATTCCGGGCACCATAGTATTTGGCTGCCAGGGTGTTAGCTCCCACAGCCAGCCCAACAAATAGGTTGGTCAATAAACCGATCAGCGCGGTGTTTGAGCCTACTGCTGCCAGAGAATTGTCTCCAGCCCAGCGGCCTACTACCACGATGTCCGCTGCATTGAACAAAAGCTGCAGAATGCTGGAACACATCAGCGGGATGGAGAACAACAACATTTTGGAGAGAATAGGACCGCTGCACATATCGATCTCATAATGAGTCAGCTGTTTGCCTGCCATGTCAAACCTCTCTTGCGTTTTCAAAAAATTTGCGCTCTCCAGCGCAATCCATATTCTAGCACGGTGCCTCAGGAATTTCCACTGGTTCTTTCAGAAAATTTTACACGTTTTTTACAAAGCTCCCGTTTCCATCTTGCGTTCCTCCTGCTCTTTGGCTATTGCGATGTCAAGTCATGGATCTGGTTAGGAACACAAAGACCAATTGGGACTTACAAAAAAGATAAAAAGCTGTGTTGGGGGATCAAAGATCCCCCGACACAGCCAAGCATGTGGAGCATTAAAAAGCAGGAACAACAGCGCCGCCGTACGACTCGGTGATGAAGTCCCGGATGGTGTCGGAGTGGAGGGCCTCCACCAGGGCCTGGACGGCCTCGTTGTTCTCGTTGCCCTCCTTCACCACCAGCACGTTGACATAGGGGGAGTCGCTGGACTCAATGGCCAGGGCGTCGGTGGTGGGGTTCAGGTCCGCGCCCAGGGCGTAGTTGGAGTTGATGATGGCCAGGTCCACATCCGCCAGCACGCTGGGGATGGTGGCAGCTTCCAGCTCCTGGAACTCCAGGTTCTTGGGATTGTCCACGATGTTGTTGGGGGTGGCGGTCAGGTTGGAGCTGTCATCCAGGGTGATGAGGCCCTGGGACTCCAGCAGCAGCAGCGCGCGGCCCTCGTTGGTGGCGTCGTTGGGGATGGCGATGACGGCACCGTCGGGCAGGTCCTCCAGAGAGGCGGTCTGACCGGCGTAGATGCCCATGGGCTCGATGTGGACGCCGGCCACGCTCACCAGGTGGGTGCCCCGGGTCTCGTTGAACTCCTCCAGATAGGGCAGGTGCTGGAAGAAGTTGGCGTCCTCGTCGCCGTCCTCCACGGCGGTGTTGGGCACTACGTAGTCGCTGTACTCATTGACCACCAGCTCGATGCCCTGCTCTGCCAGGATGGGCACGCACTGCTCCAGGATCTCGGCGTGGGGGGTGGGAGAGGCGGCAACGGTCAGGGTGACAGTCCCGGCGGTGTCGCCGCCGTCCTCCGTACCAGCGTCGTCGGCATTGCTGTCACCAGCGGTGTCGCCGCCGCAGGCGGCCAGGGACAGGCACAGGGTCAGGCCCAGCAGCAGGGCCAGCAATTTCTTTTTCATGTTCCATTCCTCCAATATGATCGTTTTTTTCGGGTGTATTTCAAACGCTTGCCGGAATTCCAAGAGACAAACGATGAAAACGTGAGGAGCTCACTTGGTGTGGGTGAAGCGGGACAGCAGGTCAAAGGGGGCGAATTTCTTGGCGTCGGACGTCTGGTCCAGCCGCTTGTCGATGCGCCGGGACAGCCAGTTGAAGATCAGCTGGACCACCTGCACCAGGATGATGAGGAACACCACCGTCACCCACATGACGGAGGTGATGCCCCGCTGGTGGCCGTACCGGACGGCGATGTCGCCCAGGCCGCCGGCGCCCACGGTGCCGGCAATGGCGGTGTAGGCCAGGATGGTCACCAGGGAAATGGCGCCGCCCAGGATCAGCGAGGGCTTGGCCTCCGGCAGGTACACCTTCCAGACGATCTGGAAGGTGGAGGCCCCCATGGACTGGGCCGCTTCCACCACGCCGGCGTCCACCTCGCTGAGGGAGGTCTCCACCATCCGGGCGATGAAGGGGGCCGCGGAGACCACCAGGGGCACGATGGCGCCCCGGACGCCGATGGTGGTGCCCACCACCATCCGGGTGAAGGGCATGATGGCCACCATCAGGATAATGAAGGGGATGGACCGGCCGATGTTGACGATCCAGTCCAGCACCCGGTAGATGCCCCGGTGGGGCCGGATGCCGTGGGGCTTGGTCAGGATCAGGGCCACCCCCAGGGGCAGGCCGATCAGATAGGCAAACACGGTGGAGATCACCACCATCACCAGGGTGTCCCAGACACCGTCCGTCAGGACCGCGCCGTATTCGGCCCAGAAGGCCGCGATGGACTCAAGCATGATACTCCACCTCCTCTGCGGAAACATTGGGCTGCGCCCGGATATAGCTGAGGGCCCGGGCCGCGTCGTTGGGGTCGTCCGGCAGCCCTAGCAGCATGGTGCCGAAGGCCTTCCCGTCGATGTTGCGGGTGTCGGCGCCCAGGATGTTGACCTTCACCCCCAGGTCGATGGCGAGGGACGCGATCAGAGGCTGATAGGCCGTGCCGCCGTTGAAGGCCACCCGGACGGCATGGGTGCCGGTGGGATACTGCTGGATGCTGACGCCGCCGGGATACACCAGCCGCCGGGCGGCGTCGGTGTGGGGATCGGAGAAAATGTCCTCCACCTTGCCCTGCTCGGCCACCACGCCGCCGTCCAGAATGGCCACCCGGGAGCAGATCTCCTCGATGACGCTCATCTGGTGGGTGATGACCACCACGGTGACCCCCAGCTTTTCATTCAGGTCCTTCAGAAGCGCCAGGATGGAAGCGGTGGTGGTGGGGTCCAGGGCGGAGGTGGCCTCGTCACACAGCAGCACCTTGGGGTCCGTGGCCAGGGCCCGGGCGATGGCCACCCGCTGCTTCTGGCCGCCGGAGAGCTGGGAGGGATAGGAATTGGCCTTTTCCGCCAGGCCCACCAGCTCCAGCAGCTCCAGCGCCCGCTTTTTGGCCTGGGCGGCGGGGACGCCGCTGATCTCCATGGGGAAGCAGACGTTTTTCAGGCAGGTCCGCTGCATCAGCAGGTTGAAGCTCTGGAAGATCATGGTGACCTTCCGCCGGGCCAGCCGCAGCTCCTTCTCGCTGAGGGCCGTCATCTCCTTCCCGTCCACGATGACGGTACCGGAGGTAGGCCGCTCCAGCAGGTTCATGCACCGCACCAGGGTGCTCTTGCCGGCGCCGGAGAGGCCGATGATCCCGAAGATCTCCCCCTCCTGGATATCCAGATTGATGTCCTCCAGGGCATGGACGGCGCTCTCGCCGGTGCCGAAGGTCTTGTACAGGTGTTGGATCTGAATGATTGACACGGGACAACGCTCCTTTCAAAGGTTTAGGGCAACAAAAAAGCCCTTGAGACGAAAGTCTCAAGGACGACGTGATCCGCCGTGGTACCACCTTGCTTCGCACGCTTCCTCACGAAAGCGGCCTTGAGGAGTGCCAGCACACTCCTGCGCTGTGACGTGCGCACACGTCGTGACCTATGCCCAAGGCGGTCGGCCACGCAACTCCGAGACCATGTTCTCCAAGCCCTTCCAGACCTCTTTTCACCACACGAGGCTCTCTGCACTGTATCTGCCTGGGTACTCTTCTCTTCATCGTCTTTGCGATATCAAGTTTTACCGGAGATATTGTAGTTAGTCTATCGAATCTTTGCAAAAAAGTCAATTCGGAAATCTGCACAGAAAAGAACAAATTTGCAGCGCATTTCTGTGCGGATGCACAAGGCGGACAAAAATCTGTCGAAACCGGGATTTTTTTCAAAAGAACCGCCGGTATCGGATTGCAACCGCTGGGCAAAACTGCTATCATGTTGTTCGACAACTGGTTCAATGGAGGAGCGGCGTTGAGAGGAAACGGGAATCATCATGTTAGCATCCGCTGGCTGCGGGACTTGCTGTGCGGCGTCCTGATCGGTGCCGGCGCGATCTTGCCGGGGGTGTCCGGCGGCGTGCTGGCGGTGGTCTTTGACATCTACCGTCCCTTTATGGAGGTGCTGACCCACCCCCGGACGGCCATCCCCAAATACTGGCGGTGGTTCCTCCCCATCGGGCTGGGCGGGGTCCTGGGGTTTCTGGGCTTTGCCAAGGGCATCGCGGCGGCCATCGACATCTCCAGCACTGTCACCACCTGGCTGTTCATCGGCCTGATCGTGGGGACGGTCCCCTCCCTCTACCGGGAGGCGGGGAAGGAGGGTCGGAGCATCGGCTCCTGGGTCAGCCTGGCGGTGTGCGCCCTGGCCGTTTTTTTCAGCCTGTTCTATGTGGGCAGGGTGATCTGCGTCACGGTAGAGCCCAGCTTCTGGTGGTACAACTTCTGCGGGGCCTTGTGGGGCATGAGCCTGGTGATTCCGGGAATGACCTCCTCCTCGGTGATGATGGCCCTGGGGCTGTATCAGCCCATGCTGGAGGGGCTGGCCCATTTGGATATCCCGGTGCTGGCCTCCACCGTGCCGGGCCTGGTGCTCAGCGTGCTGCTGCTGGCCCGGCTGGTGACATGGTTCTTCCGGAGGCACTACTCCATCGCCTTTCACGGCATCTTCGGCATCGTGCTGGCCTCCACCCTGGTGATCATCCCCACCTCCTATACCGGCGTGGGGGAGATCATGCTCTCCATCCTCTGCTGTATCGGCGGCTTCCTGCTGGCGTTTTTTATGGCCCGGCTGGACCGGCGCATCCAGGAGGAGAACGGCGGCTGAACGACAAAGAAAGAAAACACCCTCTGTGCCATGCACAGAGGGTGTTTTGGCATCACAGGTCGAACACACCCATGATGGCGATGCCCACCACAATCAGCGCGATCATGGCATAGTGCTTCCAGGAGAGCTTCTCCTTCAGGAAGATGCGGCTCCACAGCACGGAGGCCGCGCAGTAGGAGGCGATGATCGGGGCGGACATGGCCAGATGCTCCGTGTCGGCGATGGCGTAGATGTAGGCGAACTGGCCGGCGGTCTCGCAGACGGCGCCCACATACTTGGGAGCTTCCATCTTCGGCACCAGCCGGTCCCGCTTGATGAGCACCACGTACACAAAGGAGAGAATGCCGGCCAGAAGGAAGGTCAGCTCGTAGGCCACGTTGGCGCTGGCCTCGTAGTCCTCCACAGTGCGGCTGATGATCTCCAGCACCCGGCTGTCGGCAAAGGTGCCGGCGGCGTCCAGCACGCAGTAGGCGGCGGGCATGGCCAGGGCCATGAAGCTCTTGGTGTACTTGTAGTTGCTGGCCTTCTGCCGCTCGATGCGCAGCGCGTCGTCCTCCCGGACCTCCACCACGCCCAGGCCCACGGCGCCTACACACACCAGGGCCACGGCGAACAGGGCCAGGGGGGAGTAGCCGGCGATGCCGTCAAAGAGGATGGCCAGCACGGCCACCAGCGCGCCGGAGGAGTTGCAGATGGGGGATGAGATGGACAGCTCGATGTACCGCAGGCCCACATAGCCCATGGCCATGGAGAGGATGTACAGGAGCGATACCGGCAGATACGTCAGAATGATGTCCAGATTGATGACCGTGCCGCCCACAAAGACCTCATAGGCCGCGTGGAGCCCCATGACGACGCCCACGGCCATCACCATTTTCAGATGGCTGTACTTGTCTCCGGCGTCCCGACAGCCGATCTTGGAAAAGAGGTCGGAGCCGCTCCAGCAGAGCAGCGCGATGAGAGAGAGCCAAAACCACATAATACGTTTTCTCCTAAACTTACAATGATATTGAAATAGGTCAGTTGCCTTCCGGCAGGGTCACCAGACCCGCCTCCACCAGCTTCTGCAGGGACATCAGAATGCCCAGCTTGGCGTGGTACCAGGTGAGGCCGCCCTGGAAGTAGACGGCGTAGGGGTGACGGATGGGCCCGTCGGCGGAGAGCTCGATGGAGCTGCCCTGGACGAAGGCGCCGGCGGCCATGATGACGTCGGAGTCATAGCCCGGCATGGCCCAGGGCTCCGGGGTCACGTAACTGTCCACCGGGGCGGCGGCCTGGATGCCCTTGCAGAAGGCCACCATGGCCTCGGCGCTGCCCAGGGTCACCGCCTGGATGATATCGTGGCGGATCTCCGTGGCGTTGGGGACGCAGGCGAAGCCCAGCTTCTCATAGATGTTGGCGGCGAAGATGGCGCCCTTCAGGGCCCCGGACACCACCGTGGGGGACAGGAACAGCCCCTGGTACAATGCGGGCATCAGTCCCAGGTTGGCGCCCACCTCCTGCCCAAGGCCCGGGGCGGAGAGCCGGTAGGCGCACCGGTCCACACATTCCTGGGTGCCGCAGATGTAGCCGCCGATGGGGGCCAGGCCGCCGCCGGGGTTCTTGATGAGGCTGCCCACCACCATGTCGGCCCCCAGGTCCGAGGGCTCGATGGTCTCCACGAACTCGCCGTAGCAGTTGTCCACCATGACCTTCACATCCGGCTTGATCCCCTTGCAGAAGGCGATCAGCTCCCCGATCTGCGCCACGGAGAAGGACGGCCGGGTGGCGTAGCCCTTGGACCGCTGGATGGTGATGAGCTTGGTCCGGTCGTTGATCTTCTCCCGGATGGCGTCGTAGTCGAAGGTCCCGTCCGGCTTCAGGTCCGCCTGGGCATAGGTGACGCCGTACTCCTTCAGGGAGCACTTGCTCTCCCGGATGCCGATGACCTCCTCCAGGGTGTCATAGGGGGCCCCCACCGGGGACAGCAGCTCGTCCCCCGGCAGCAGGTTGGCGGAGAGGGCCACCGCCAGGGCGTGGGTGCCGCAGGTGATCTGGGGCCGCACCAGGGCTGCCTCCGTGTGGAACACGTCGGCATATACCCGCTCCAGGTTGTCCCGGCCGTCATCGTTGTAGCCGTAGCCGGTGGTGGCGGCGAAGTGGGTGGCGTTCACCCGGTTTTTCTGCATGGCGTGGAGCACCTTGCCCTGGTTGTACTCCGCTGTCTGGTCGATGGCGTCGAACCGGGGCCGCAGGTCCCGGAGCACCGCTTCGCCGTATTCATAGACCGCCCGGCTGACGCCAAGCTGTTCATACATGGTCTCGATTTCCATGGTCTTCCTCCGTTGTTCCCAAAATTTCGTCCGCCAGGTCGCTGAGGACTTGGGGCTTCGTCACCACCAGGCCGCTGGCCTCATTGCCCAAGATCAGCAGGGTGTCCCCGGGAGAGATGCCGAAAAACCGCCGGGCCTCCTGGGGGATGACGATCTGCCCCCGATCGCCCACCTTGGCGGTGCCAAAGACCCGGTTTTTGGACATCCCCAGCATGTGTTTGCCTCCAGGCATGGATACGCCCCCTTTTGAAATCACATTTTTCACACAAATGTGAATCATAACACAACCGGAAGAACTTGGCAAGCATTGTTTTCCAAAAATCGAAAAAACGTGCAAAATGCTTCCGGATGTGCTATCATACGGCTGGAAACCAAGTGGAGGAGGTACACGGATGAACTGGCGGACCGTAGACATGTCCCGGGAGCCCCGGCGGGACCAATTCGCATACTTTCAGACCCTGGCCAATCCCTATGTGGGGGTGACGGTGCAGGTGGATGTGACGGAGCTGGCGGCCTGGTGCCGGGAGACCGGCAGCAGTTTCTTCCTGGCGGTGCTGTACGCCGCTGTCCGGGCGGCCAACGGCGTGCCGGAGCTGCGGCGGCGCATCTGGGGGGACCAGGTGGTGGAGTACGACCGCTGCCCCTCCTCCCACACAGTGGCCCTGCCGGACGGCACCTACTGCTACTGCCGGCTGGATACAGACCGGCCCTTTGCGGACTTCCTGCCCTATGCGGCGGCGGAGCAGGCCCGGGTGAAGGAGGCGCCCTCCCTGGAGGACGGTGAGGACGGCGAGAGCCTGTTCTTCCTCTCCTGCGTCCCCTGGCTGTCCTACACGGCGCTGACCCAGCCAACCCTCACGCCGGCGGACAGCAATCCCCGCATCACCTGGGGCCGCTGGCACCAGCAGGAGGGCCGGACCCTGCTGCCCGTGACGCTGCTGGCCAACCACGCCCTGGTGGACGGCATCCACATCGCCCGGTTCTATGAGAACCTGGACCGGGAGATGGCAGCCCTCTGCGGCAGGGAGTAAACAGAAGATCGGATCGAGAAAGGAGAGAGCGGCAGGTGAAGCGCTGCATTGTGATGGCCGGGATCGCATGACGTAAAAAATCAGAAAGGAGCATTTTCTCATGCAGATTCCGGCGAACACCATCTATCCCCGCTCAGGCGACCGGGAGACCGTGTACCTGAAGGCGGTGGTCACAGACCCCAATATTTCCGTGGGGGAACACACCATCTACAACGACTTTGTCCGGGACCCCACGGAGTTTGCACACAACAACGTGCTCTATCACTACCCCATCAACGGCGACCGGCTGGTGATCGGAAAATTCTGCTCCATCGCCTGCGGCGCCAGGTTCCTGTTCACCAGCGCCAACCACACGCTGAAATCCCTGTCCACCTATCCCTTCCCCATCTTCTACGAGGCGTGGGACACGCCGGTGTCGGAGATCACGGAGGCCTGGGACAACCGGGGGGACATCGTCATCGGCAATGATGTCTGGATCGGCTACGAGGCCGTCATCCTCTCCGGCGTGCGGATCGGCGACGGCGCCATCGTCGCCGCCCGGGCGGTGGTGACGCAGGACGTGGAGCCCTACACCATCGTGGGCGGCGTGCCGGCAAGGCCCATCCGGAAGCGGTTCGATCCGGAGACCATCCGGCGGCTGGAGCGGCTACGGTGGTGGGACTGGCCCCGGGAGAAGCTCCGGCAGCTGCTGCCCCTGCTCCGCAGCGGGGAGCTCGCGGCGCTGGAGCGGGCCGCAGAGAAACTCTGACAGCGCAAAAAAGCGGGCGGCACGCAATGCGTGCCGCCCGCTGAAATGTACAGAGGAAAGGATCAAACGTGGATGCCGCCCACAAAGTAGGTGTTGTAATATCCGCTGGTCAAATCGCTGATGATGACACCGCCGCTGCGGGAAGAGGAGGCGTGGATGTGCTTGCCGTCCCCGATGTAGATGCCCGCGTGGGAGCAGGCCTTGCCTGCGTTGCGGCTGGGGTCATTGAAGAAGACCAGATCACCGGGCTCCAGCTCGGCGATGGAGTACACCCGGGTGCCAATACCGCTCTGCCACTGGCTGGTGGCGGAGTGGGGCAGGGAGTAGCCGTGCTGGCTGTACACGTACATGGTGTAGCCGGAGCAGTCGAAGCCGCTGGGAGAGACGCCGCCATACACATAGCGGGTGCCCAGGTACTGCTTGGCGGTATCCACGATGTCGCTGTTGGAAGAGGCGGAGTTCGTCAGGTCCACGAAGTCGCTGCGGATGTAGCCCTCGGTGCCGTATTCACAGGTGACGTCGTACCAGCCGTCCACCAGGCCGTTGACGGTGACGATGGCGTCCTCGGCGATGGTGGCCAGAACGGAGCTGTCCGTGCTGGCGCCGGAGCGGACGTTGACGCCGTCGGAATTGATGCGGCCGTATGTAGTGAAGACGTTGTCGGAGTCCACGGCGAGGTAATCGGCGGAGACATAGCCGGTGCTGCCGTTATAGCTGACTTTGTACCAGCCGTCCACAGAGCCGTCCTGGAGAGCGACGGTCACATCCTTGTCCAGCATGGTGACCACGGAGGCGGAGGTGGAGGGCTCGGACCGGAGCCGCAGGGAAGAGCCGGTGGTGGTTCCCGCGCCGGAGGCGATGTCGGCTGCGAAGGCGGTGGCCGCCAGCAGCATTGCGGTGAGAACGGAGAGGAACAGGACCTTGCCTGCTCTGCCTGCGAAGTGCGTCATACGTGTACGTTCCTTTCGTCGGTCTTTTGTATCGCGGGGGAGAAGGTCCAGTTCTTACAGTTTCCCGGCCAATGCCCGGTCCAGCCAGACAGTGGCGATGTCCATGGCGGCGTACAGGCTGTCCTTTTCACTTTTCTTGACCACCCGGTCCCGGGACTTCAGGTCCGGCTCCGTCAGCTGCAGCTGGATGGAGACCTTGGTGGCGATCTCCAGATCCTGCTCTTTCTTGGTATTCAGGATCTGCATCATGATGATATATTTCTCAGCCATCGTGCCGTAGTAGATCAGATTATCCACCCGGCGGAGCGGATGGCCCTTATAGATCAAGCCCTCAGCCTTTTTGGATTTGCTTTCAGCCATGGAAACACTCCTTCAAAAGTTGTAACCGAATTGTAACAGATTTTATCCGCTTTGTCAACGATTGGACACAAGAAATTACAGGGAATCTCTGGAAAGCGGCGGAAACGCCTGGGCCCCAGTGCTTGCAGGGGGACCACCGCCGCGGCGCAAAAAAACAGGAGCGCACTCTGTGCGCTCCTGTGGAAACAGCTGACACGCGGTCATTGCCCCAGATATTTGCGGACCAGCACCTGCAGCAACTCATCCCGGTCGATCTTGCGGATCAGCGTCCGGGCGTTGTTGTGGTTGGTGATGTAGGTGGGATCCTCGGAGAGAATATAGCCCACGATCTGGTTAATGGGGTTGTAACCCTTTTCCTCCAATGCCCGATAGACGGTCAGGAGAATTTGATGGATCTCCGCGTCCTTCTCCGTGGCAAGATTGAATTTCCTGGTAAAATCGTCCATGCAGACACCGCCTCTCTCAAAGGGAATCCCAGTTCAAAATACAAAAATAGTATACTCGTTTTTTGGAAAAGTGTAAAGGGTTTTCCGAATGAAATTTGAAAAAAACGCGCCCCCAGGGAGCGGCATGGCTCCCCGGGAGCGCGTATCTTCCAGACACTGGAAACTGTCACCGCAGGACGGCGTTCAGCTCGGACCTCAGCAGTTCCAGAATGCTCTTCACATCGGCGTCCGCCGTCCCGCAAAAGCGGCGCTTTTGCGGGGACCCGATCCCATATGAGCCGGGCGGAGTAGATCCGCCCGGCCCAAGGTTTTGGCGAGGCCAAAACGCTTGGACGCGCGCCCGCGCGGTCCCGCTCTGCGGGACAGAGGCGGCCGTTTACCGCAGGACGGCGTTCAGCTCGGACTTCAGCAGTTCCAGAATGCTCTTCACATCCGCGTCCGCCTCTTCGGCGGTCAGGCTGCGGTCATCGGCCCGGAGCGTCAGGTTGAATGCCACGCTCTTCTTGCCCTCCGGGATGCCGGCACCGGTGTAGATGTCGAACAGGGCCACGTCCTTCAGCAGGCCCTTGGCACCCCGGCGGATGCAGTCCTCCAGGGCTCCCACGGTGACGGACTTGTCGCACACCACGGCGATGTCCCGGGTGACGGCGGGGAACTTGGGCAGAGGCACATACTCAGGATCCTGGCCCTTGGCGTTCTCCAGCTCGTCCATGGACAGCTCCGCGCAGTAGAATTCAGCGTCCACACCGTAGTTCCGGGCCACCAGGGGATGGATCTGGCCGAAGCAGCCCAGGCAGTCGCTGCCGCTCCAAATTTCAGCATAGCGGCCGGGGTGATAAGAGGCCTCCTCCGGCGTGCCGCTGCCGGTGCGGAAGGTCACGTCCTGGACCCGCAGCTCTTTCAGGATCGCCTCAATGACGCCCTTCATGGCATAGAAGTCCATGTCGCCGCCGTAGGCGCCCAGGGTCAGGGTCTTGGACTCGATGGCCAGGCCGTCCTCGCCGCCGGGCAGGTAGGTCCGGCCCACTTCATAGAGCTTCACGTCCTGGTTGCGGTAGTTGTAGTTCCGGGTCAGGATCTCCAGCATGGAGGGCAGGGTGGTGGTCCGCATGATGGAGGTGTCCTCGCCCAGGGGGTTCAGGATCTTGAAGGAGTTCCGCCGCTGGTAGTCCTCCGGCCAGCGGATCTTGTCGTACTGGGTGGGGGAGATGAAGGAGTAGGTGATGATCTCGTCATAGCCAAAGGAGCGGCACACGCTGGACACCCGGCGCTCCAGGATCTCCTCGGCCCCGTAGCCGCCCAGGGTGGTCTGGCCCCGCATCAGGGTGGTGGGGATGTTGTTGTAGCCGTAGAACCGGGCCACTTCCTCCGCCAGGTCCGCGACACCCTCCACGTCGCCCCTCCAGGAGGGGATGATCACGTCGGCGGGACCGTCGGGAATGGTGCCGTCCTGGGTGTGGATGTCCACCCGGGCCAGATAGCGGTACTGGTCCGCGGCGGGGATGTCGGTGCCCAGCAGGGCGTTGACCCGCTCCGGGTCCATGCGGATGGTGCGGGGCTGGGGCACATGGTTCAGGATGTCGATGACGCCGTCCATCACCTCTCCGGCGCCCAGCAGCTCCACCAGCTCGCAGGCCCGGTCAACGGCGGGCAATGTGTTCAGGGGATCCAGGCCCTTTTCAAACTTGGCGCTGGCCTCCGTCCGCATCCCCAGCGACAGAGCGCCCTTGCGGATGCAGGTGCCGTCGAAGCAGGCGGACTCGAACACCACGTCGGTGGTGTCCGCCACGATCTCGGAGTTCAATCCGCCCATGATGCCCGCCAGGCCCACAGCCCGGTGCTCGTCGGCGATGACCAGGTGGTTGGCGGTGAGCTTGCGGACGTTGCCGTCCAGGGTGGTCAGCTCCTCGCCCTCTTCGGCCCGGCGGACGATGATGTGGCCGCCCTTTACGTAGCGGTAGTCAAAGGCGTGCATGGGCTGGCCGTACTCCAGCATGACGTAGTTGGTGATGTCCACGATGTTGTTGATGGGGCGGACGCCCATGCTCCGCAGCCGCTCCCGCATCCACTTGGGGGAGGGGGCGATCTTCACGTTCCGCACCATCCGGGCGGTGTACCGGGGCACCAGATCGGCGGCGGGAGTCTCGATATCCAGCAGGTCCGTCAGCACGCCGTCGGCGCCGCCCTTCACCTCCGGCTCATGGAGGGACAGGGGCTGCTGGTAGGTGGCGGCCACCTCCCGGGCCAGGCCGATGATGCTGAGGCAGTCCGGCCGGTTGGGAGTGATCTCGAACTCCACCACATGGTCATCGGCGCCGATGATGGGCTTGATGTCGTCGCCGTTCTTCACGCCCTCCTCATGGAGAACAAAGATGCCGTCGGGGATGCAGTGGGGAAACTCCTTCTGCTCGGCATGGAGATCCTCCAGGGTGCAGATGATGTTGCTCTTGGTGTTGTAGGCCACCAGGTCGCCCTCGTGGAGGTTGGGGCAGATGGTGTCCGGCGCGGCGGTGGAGCCGCCCAGGTCCAGACAGGTGTGGAAGGTGTAGTCCGGCTGGATGGCGCACTCCAGGACTCTGGCGCACACCACGGGCCCGAACACCTTGTCCCCGGGCTGGATGTCCGCGGGGATGGAGGGCTTGTCCTTGTCCAGGGGGTGGTAGTCGTTCAAAATGGCGGCGGGGACGATGGCGGCGTAGGGGAAATCCCGCTCGTCCAGGCCCAGCTCGTAGAGCCCGCACATCATGCCGTTGGACTCCACGCCCCGGAGCATGCCTTTTTCAATGTTCTTGCCGCCGGGGAGGGTGGAGTGGTCCAGGGCCACGGGCACCACGTCGCCCACGTGGATGTTCCAGGCACCGGTGACGATCTGGATGGGAGCGTTCTGGCCCACATCCAGCTGGCAGACCCACATATGGTCGGAATCCGGGTGGCGCTCCATAGAGAGGATGGTGCCCACCACGATATTGGAGATCTCGGCCCCCCGGTCCTCGGTGGTCTCCACCTTGGAACCGGAGAGGGTCATGGCCTCCGCGAAATCTTTATCATTGGCATCGACGTGCACGAACTCGTCCAGCCACTTTCTGCTTAGTAACATAACTTCTATAACTCCTTTATATCGGAATGCGGGGGTGCCCCGCAAAAGCCTCGCAGAGTTTCACGCCGCCGGCGTGAAAAATATCTAATCATTTTCGGCAGGACATGTGCCTGCCGAAAATTCCCCGACTCAGCCGCCCTGGGCGGCGTTCACCAGTGACCGATGTCACAGGTGAAGGGGAATCTAAAAGGGGGACGAAGTCCCCTCTTTAAGAACTAGAATTGCTCCAGGAACCGGACGTCATTCTCAAAGATGAGCCGCAGGTCGGCGATCTTGAACCGCCGCATGGCGGTGCGCTCCAGGCCGATGCCGAAGGCCCAGCCGGACCACACCTCCGGGTCGATGCCGGACATCTGCAGCACCTTGGGGTGGATCATGCCGGCGCCCAGCAGCTCGATCCAGCCCTCGCCCTTGCAGGTGGGGCAGCCCACGCCGCCGCACTTGTGGCACTGGACGTCCATCTCGCAGGAGGGCTCCGTGAAGGGGAAGTGGTGGGGGCGGAAGCGGGTCTTGGTGCCCTTGCCGTACAGCATCTCCACCACCGTGTTCAGGGTGCCCTTCAGGTCCGCCATGGTGACGCCCTTGTCGATGACCATGCCCTCCACCTGGTGGAACATGGGGGAGTGGGTGGCGTCCACCTCGTCCTTCCGGTACACCCGGCCGGGGGCGATGATGCGGATGGGCAGCTTCATGGTCTCCATGGCCCGGACCTGCATGGGGCTGGTCTGGGAGCGGAGCATCACCCGGCTGTCGGTGTCAAAATAGAAGGTATCGCTCCAGTCCCGGGAGGGATGGCCCTCGCCGGCGTTCAGCTTGTCGAAGTTATAGGAGGCCAGTTCCACCTCCGGGCCGTCCAGCACGGTGAAGCCCATGGAGATGAAGATCTCCTTGATCTCGTCCAGGGCGGTGTACATAGGGTGGCGGCGGCCCAGCTTGTGGGTCCGGCCGGGGACGGTGATGTCCAGGGCCTCGGCCTCCAGCCGCTGCTCCAGGGCCTTCTCCGCCAGCACGGCGGACTGGGCCTCAACGGCGGCCTCCACCTCTGCCCGGACGGCGTTTGCCAGCTGGCCCATGACGGGCCGCTCCTCAGCGGAGAGCTTGCCCATCTGCTTCAGCAGGGCGGTCAGTTCGCCCTTTTTGCCCAGGTACTGGACCCGAAGGGCCTCCAGTTCCCCGGTGTTCCCGGCGGCGCCGATGGCCGCCAGCGCGCCGGTGCGAATGGCTTCCAGTTGTTCCTTCATACGTCAAACTCCTTTTGTTGAATTAGGAATTAGAAATTAGGAATGAGGAATTGATGAACCGCCTGCGGCGGCCGATTTTGATCGTCCGGCAAAGCCGGACATCATAATTTCTAATTCCTAACTCCTCATTCCTAATTAAAATAAAATGCCCTCCGTCCCAATCTCTTGGGACGAAAGGCAAACCTTCCGCGGTACCACCCAAATTCATACTCACAGAGTACGCGCTTGACGCCCCGGTAACGGAGGGCGGACCGACCGTGTCTCCACGGCGGCTCCCGGGCGAACCAAACCGGGCGTCCGCAGGTCGGCTCGCAGCCGGTGACCGACCCTCTCTTGGCGGCGTATCGCGGTTATTTTCCCGTTCATCGCTGATAACAACTATCACTTATAACACAGAAAACAGGGAAATGCAAGCCCCAATCCACCGGAATTTGGCGGATCGGGGCAAAGATTTTCAACCAAGCAGCCGGCCGTCCATCAGGTCCTCCACCTGGATGGCGGACACCTCGCCGTCCGTGATGAAAAAGGAGATGTGCTTGCAGTAGGACAGGCCGCCGGGCTCGTGGATCAGGGCGTAGTCGGCGCCGAACTGGTCCTCGCCCACCGCCTCCATCTGCACCGCACCGGTGTAGACGGCTTTTACATCGTCCTCCGCGTCCCCCACCTGGATGCCTCCCAGGGTCTGCGGCCCCGGCACCGTGGTGGTCATGCGGTAAACAAGATCATCGCCGTCGTCTGTTTCGACGTACTCCGCGTCCACGCCGCCGAAAGAAAAGGCAAAGCCCGCCTCCCCATTGTCCCCCGTCCCGGCGGACTGGGGAGTCTCCGGGAGACCCTCATAGTCCCAGGGATACCCGCCCTCTTTGTGCCCCAGGGAGAGGAACTGCCCCTCCGTCACCAGGCAGAAGGAGGCCGTGGCGTTTTCCGTTGACCGCTCGATGGCCTGGGGCTGGGCCTCCTTCAGGGCGTCCAGCAGGGCCTGCTGGGCGTCGTTCTCCGGCTGGTAGGTGTTCAAAATTTCTTCCAGTCGGTCCTGCTCCGTCTGACCGTACCAGGCGTAGGTGTCGTTCACCGGGGCAGCCATCACGGTGTCGGCGTGCTCCCAGGGGCTGTCCGGAAAGACGGACAGCGCCTCGAACCAGGTGTCCGGGTCCTCCAGGAACCGCCGGGTCAGCGTGTCGGAGGGGCCCTCGGAATAGGCCCCGTCGGCGTGGAGCAGCCAGCAGGCCAGCTTCAGGTCGGAACAGTCTTCCAAACTACCCAGGCTCTCCGGGAAGCCATCATCTGTATAAGTAAAGGTGAACACCGTCTCCGCCTCCAGGTCCAGCCCGTCGGAGGGGACAAAGGAAGTAAACTTCCAGCCGTCCTCCGTGCGCTCCAGGTCCAGCACCGTTTGGGAATAGCCGACGGTGGCGCTGGGCCGCTCCCATTCATAGCTGTCGGCGTAGAAGGTGACGGTCACGGTCCAGTGATCCTCGTCCACCTGTTCCGCCGCCGCAGCCTTGTCCAGCAGGTAGACGTTGCTGCCCCGGCCGCCGTCGGTGGCGTAGAGGACGCCGTCGAAGTCCTTGTAGTGGTCCGGGGACAGGGCAAAGAGACTGTCCGCGATCTCCGGGGAGAAGTAGGTCTCCGCCGTCTCCCGCAGGTCCGCCAGGGATGTGATGGTGACCGGCTGCGGCTGCCAGGGAAGCGAACTGTCCGTGGGCTCTGGCACGGCGGAAACGGGCAGGGAGAGATTTTCTGCGTCCACCCGGTAGTAAGTAAGGTCTCCCTCCGTGCGGGCGTCCTCCATGTCCAGGGGCAGGGTGGTCAGGTCGAACCAGTCGTATACCGCCGACGCGGCGGTATATAGATTCAAAACATCCTGTTCCGTTAGAGCGGTCTCCGAGGCCTCATCGGGCGGGACCGAAGATTCCCGCCCGCCGCAGCCGGTCAGCAGCGCGGCGGCGAGAAAAACAGACAACAGCATACGTCTCATGCAGTGCACCTCCTGTTCTGTAGCTGCATCATATCACATTTCCCCGGGAATTCCATGACAGACCGGTTACAAATGATTGCAATCCAGCGCAGAAATTCCTATAATAAGCACCAGAAAAACCATGCGGAGCACAGGAGGTCTCGGCCATGAAACTGACGACAGCAGCACAGATGAAGGAGCTGGACCGGCAGGCCATCGAGGAGCGGCACATCCCCTCCATCGACCTGATGGAGCGGGCGGCGGAGGGTGTTGCGGATGCGGCGCTGGACCTGCTGCCCCGGCGGCCGGGCAAATGCAGGGGAGCGGCCCTCTGCGGCGCGGGCAACAACGGCGGCGACGGCATCGCCGCGGCCCGGCTGCTGTTTCTGCGGGGCGTGAAGGTCCGGGCGTTCCTGGTGGGGGACTACGAGAAGCTGACCCCGGACGCTTTGGAGGAGACCCGCCGCCTCAGCGAGTGCGGCGTGGAGCTGGAGCGGTTCAATCCGGAGGATGCGGGCCAGCGGGCCTGGGTGCTGGGGTGCGACGTGGTGATCGACGCCCTCTTCGGCGTGGGCCTCTCCCGGCCCGTCGCGGCAGGCTCCCCCTTTGCGGCGGCGGTGGACTGGATGAACGAGAGCCGGGCCGCCGTGGTGGCAGCGGACATCGCCAGCGGCGTGGCGGCGGACACCGGCGCGGTGCTGGGCCGGGCCGTCCGGGCGGACCGCACCGTCACCTTCACCCTGCCCAAGCGCGGCCAGGCGGTGGGGGAGGGCGCGGTCCTCTCCGGGGACCTGGAGGTCCGGGACATCGGCATCCCGGCGGACCTGGTCCGGGGCCTTGTGTGCCGGGCCCAGACGGTGGAGCGGGACTTCGTCCGCGCCGCCCTGCCGCCCCGGAAGATCGACGGCCACAAGGGCACCTTCGGCAAGGTGCTGATCGTGGGCGGCGCGGTGGGCTACACCGGGGCACCCTATCTCACTGCCGCCGCCGCGGTGCGGACCGGGTGCGGGCTGGTGTCCCTGGGGGTGCCGGAGACCATCTGGCCGGTGGAGGCGGCCAAGTGCGTCTCCGCCATGCCGTTTCCCCTGCCGGACAAGCACGGGAGGCTGTCCCCCAAGGCGAAGGAGGAAATCTTACAGCGGGCGGCGGACTGCGACGCGGTGGCCCTGGGTCCCGGCCTGGGCCGGGGCGAGGGCGTCACGGAGCTGGTGCTGGAGCTGCTGCGCCAGCTCCAGCAGCCGGTGGTGCTGGATGCCGACGGCATAAATGCGCTGGCCGGGCATATGGATGTACTGGATGCCCGGCGGGACGCCGTGACGGTGCTGACGCCCCACGACGGGGAGTTCGCCCGCATCGGAGGAGACCTCTCAGCTGGCGACCGGCTGGGTGCGGCCCGGGCCTTTGCAGAGGCCCACGGCTGCGTCCTGGTGCTGAAGGGCCACCGGACCATCACCGCCGTGCCCTCCGGCAACGCGCTGGTGAACACCACCGGCAATTCCGGCCTGGCCAAGGGCGGCAGCGGCGACGTGCTGACGGGCATCATTGTCTCTCTGCTGGCCCAGGGGGCCTCCCCGGTCCAGGCGGCGGCCGGGGGCGTGTGGCTCCACGGCCGGGCGGGGGACCTGGCGGCGGCGCGGCTGACTGCCTACGGCATGACGCCGGAGGACGTGGTGGCGTCCCTTCCGGAGGCCATTGGTGAAGTGACGGCCTGATTTTTCAAGACGGAGGTTTTTGCGGTGCGCAGATGGGCTTGCGTACCAATGATGACCCTGTGCCTGCTGCTGACGGCCTGCGGCGGCACAGGCGGCGAGGCGGAGGGCGCGTCCGAGGCCCGGATGCCCTACCGGAACATGACGGGCTGCGTCATGGAGGCGGAGGTCTCCTGCACCCAGGACGGGGCGGTCTGGGAGGCCGCCCTCCGCTGCGACTATGTGCCGGAGGGAGAGACCACCGTGGAGGTGCTGGCGCCGGAGACCATCGCTGGTGTCAGGGCGGTGATCTCCGATGGGGAAGTGGCGCTGGAATACGAGGACCAGTGTCTCAACGCCGGGACGGTCAGCAGTCAGGAGGTCAGCCCCATGGCCTGCCTGCCCCAGCTGATGACCGCCCTGCGGGACGGCTGGCTGCTGGAGGAGAACACGGAGGACTGGCAGGAGACGCCCTGCGTCCGCCTGACGGTGGACCAGACCGGAGCACAGGACGGCAAGATCCTCTCCACCCTCTGGCTGCGGCAGGAGGACAGCGTCCCCCTCCGGGGGGAGATCGCCGTGGATGGGGAAATCATTTTGACGGCGGACTTTACGAGCTTTTCTTTTTATGGTACAATACAAGACCAGGAATGAGCCGGCGGGAGGTCATCCTCCCGCCGTTTCCGCAAATGACTGAGAAGGTGACCT
>DWZJ01000052.1 GCA_019118245.1 Candidatus Oscillibacter excrementigallinarum | reverse complement strand
GCTAATATTCTTTCCATTGCGCGTATGTTTTTTATATTTGACCATCTGGAAGCTATTAAAGGCTATTGTACGGAACACGGCAACGATTACTCAACTGCTTACATCAGTAAGTCATTACAAAAGAATAGCATAGCGGTTAGTTTTCTAAGCCAAGGGTACAAATTACTTTCCATACATGAAGATGACGAATTTTGTGTTACAGATATACAAGATTTGACAGACACATCAAGTATGTCTAAGACTGAAAAAATGAAACGATGGATACATGTTTCACAATATCAAATGATTATTTGGAAACTAACGCAAAAAGAAAAAATTACTATAAATTACTTCTCGCCAGACTTAATAAATGAATTTTCCTGTGGTATCACTGGTGATATATGTAGAGAGGTGTTCGAAGGGACCAAAAATCCATCTGATATTGCGGCTCAGATGGAGATAGACATTAAAATATAGTTATGAAGACGATTTTTCATTGTATAACTACGTTATAATGTGGCAACACCATGGCAACAAAAAATCAGATAGCCTCTACTATCTGAATAATGAAAATAATGCCAACACCCTGAGCTAAATTCCATAAGCAAATCTGTTTAGAAAACTTCTGACAGGAGCGAATGGGAATGATCCCACAGCGCCGGCGATTGTCTCAATCCCTCAGGAAAGAAGAGCAAGCCCCCTGGCCTGGCGGCCAGGGGGCTTTGTCTTACTCCTCGATGCTGATGGCACTCACCGGGCAGCCGTCCCGGGCCTCCTGGGCCGCCTCCAGCTGGCCCTCCGGGATGCCGCTGCCGTGGGCCACGCCGTCGTCTCCCATGTGGAAGACCTCCGGGCAGGTGCCGGCACACAGGCCGCAGCCGATGCAGTTTTCATTCACTGTCGCGTTCATATCATTCACTCCTAATTTACTCCAGAATATTTCCATCCCGGCCCAGTGTCACCACCTGCCAGGGGATGAACTTACCGCTCTGCCGCAGCGCCGTCTCCGCCGCCCGCTGGATGCCGCCGCAGCAGGGGACGTCCATCCGGACGATGGTCAGCTCCCGGATGTCGTTGCGGCGAAGGATCTCCGTCAGCTTCTCGGCGTAGTCCCCCTCGTCCAGCTTGGGGCAGCCGATCAGGGTGATGTGGTTGCGCATGAACCGCTGGTGGAAGTCCAAGCGTGCATAGGCCGTGCAGTCCGCCGCGATCAGCAGCCTGGCGCCGTTGAACCAGGGGGCCTCCACCGGCACCAGCTTGATCTGCACCGGCCACTGGGCCAGATGGGACACCGCGCCGTCCGAAACGGCCGCGGGCGCGGCGGAGGCTGCATCCGCTGTCCGCAGGGCCTGGGCCATGCTGCCGGGGCAGCCTCCGGAGGGCGGCACCTGCCGGGGCGCGGAGCCCTTCAGGGCCTCCGCCTTCTTGGCCAGCACGGCGGCCTCATCATAGGCCGCCGCCTCCCGCTCCACAAAGCGGATGGCCCCCGTGGGGCAGGTGGGCAGGCAGTCTCCCAGGCCGTCGCAGTAGTCGTCCCGCAGCAACGTGGCCTTGCCGTCCACCATGCCGATGGCACCCTCGTGGCAGGCCGCGGCACAGGCGCCGCAGCCGTTGCACTTCTCCTGGTCGATTTCAATGATCCTTCTTACCATAGTGTATCTCCTTTGATAGGTGTTCAAACATTTTTCTTGTCTTTCTGCGGATAGTATCGTACAATGAGAGCAAAAAGTATGTTGTTTTTACAACGTTTTGAGGGACCGTTATGGAAGTTTCCGCCATCCTTCTGCACACAGCGCTGTTCCAGGGCATTTCCCAGCAGGAGTTCCCCGCCCTGCTCACGCAGCTGAACGCCCGCCGGCGGCAGTATGACAAGGGCGCGGTGATCCTGCACCGGGGCGACCAAACCGCGCGGCTGGGCCTGGTCCTGTCGGGGACCGTCCACATGGTCAAGGAGGACTTCTGGGGCGCCCGGACCATCGTGGGGCTGGCCCGGCCCGGCGAGGTGTTCGCCGAGTCCTACGCCTGCCTGCCGGGCGCGGTGCTGGAGGTCAGCGTGCTGGCGGCCGCGGACACGGAGATCCTCTTTCTGGACGCGGCGCCGGCGCTGGACGGCGGGGCGGGCGGCGCCCAATTCAGCCGGAATCTTCTGGCCATGCTGGCGGGGCGCAACCTGACGCTGACCCGGAAGATCGGCCACATGGCCCGCCGCTCCATCCGGGACAAGCTCCTCAGCTATCTGTCCGCCCAGGCCATGCAGGCCGGCGGGCCGGAATTTGACATTCCCCTGGACCGGCAGCAGCTGGCGGACTATCTGGCGGTGGACCGCAGCGCCCTGTCCGCCGCCCTGGGAAAGCTCCGGGACGAAGGCGTCCTGACCTTTCGGAAAAATCACTTTTGTCTGCTCCAGAAGCTGGAGCACACGGATTGAGAGGAGGAACTGCCCATGCGGACCCGCGTGCCGGACTATTACGACCGCTTCCAGTGCCTGGCGGGGGCCTGTCCCCACACCTGCTGCGAAAAATGGGAGGTGGTCATCGACCCGGAGACGGCCCGCCGCTATGAGACGCTCCTAGGCGCGCTGGGAGTTCGGCTCCGGGCCGCCATGCAGGCAGACGCGGACGGCGACCTCTGCTTTCCCCTGGCCGGAGGCCGCTGTCCCTTTCTGGACCGGGAAAACCTGTGCGAGATCCACCGCCAGCTGGGGGCGGAGGCCACTTCCCTGACCTGCCGGGCACACCCCCGCTTTACCGAGGACTACGGTCCCTTTCAGGAGATCAGCCTCTGCGCCTCCTGCCCGGCGGCCTGCGGCCTGCTGCTGGGCACCAGCGCTCCGCTGACCTTTCTGGAGCGGGAGACGACCGGTCCGGCGGAGCCGGGCGACCCGTGGCTCCAGGGCCTGCTGCCCCTGCGGGAGCGGATGCTCCGGGAGCTGTCGGCCCGCCCCCGCCCTCTGAAGGAACGGCTGGAGTCCTTTCTGCTCCTGGCCGCGGAGGCCCAGAGCCTGCTGGATGAGGACCTGGCGGAAGAGCTTCCCGCTCTGGCCGCAGACTGGGAGAAGCCGGAGGCGGCGGTGCCGCCCGGACCGGGCCTGTTTCCGTACGCCCTGCGGGTGCTGTCCGGCCTGGAGGTCCTGGACGAAGACTGGGTGGCGCTTCTGCGCCAAGGCGAGGACGCGCCGCCGGCCGCTGTGCCGGAGGCGCTGCTGGAGCGGCTGGGCACATACTTCGCCTTCCGGTATCTGCTCAAGGCCGTCAACGACGGCGATCTGCTGGGACAGGCCCAGTTCTGCGTGCTGATGGTCCTCACGGCGCAGCGCCTGGCGGCGGTATGCGGCCTTCCGGAGGCAGTCCGCCGCCTGTGCTGTGAGCTGGAGCACAGTGAGGAGAATCTGGAGTCGCTGCGCCTGGCGTTCCTCCGGGACGCGGCCCTCTCCCTGGGGGCATTCCTACGTCAGCTGCGGAGCTGAACAGAAGGGCCCCCGCGCCTTTGTGCACCTCGCCGACGGCAAACGATTTGCATTTATGGAAAACGTAAAATCGCACAAAACCGCTTGACATTCAGAACGGATTATTGTACATTATAGTCACAGGAAAGGAGTGAGTCCCATGGGCTAGTCAGCTCAGAGATTCCCAACAATCCCTGCACCGTTCGGACCCGAGGAATTCCTCAAACAGCGAAACTCCGGAAGGACCCAAAGACGAAACACACCTCACGATGATGAGCCACACGAGAATCAAGTTTTGGTAGGAACCAGAGCAGACGTCTGCGTGTACCGATGTTTTATGGATTGGCAAACCCCTGAGTTCCCGATTTTCCCCAGCAACCGAACGGCATCTCAAGAAAGCAAGAGGTAAAGCATATTGGAAACTCCGATCCAGAAGTAGGCCCCCCGTTCGTCAATGGAGCGAGCGGGGGGTTGTGCTTTGTCTAATGAGAAATTAGGAGTTAGGAATTTTTAGCTGGCTTGGAGGGGCAGATTCCGTATCTGCCCATTTTTGACCCAATTCGGGCGGATTTTGTAGCATCGTGGCATATTGGCAGGATTTGTTCCTGTCTACTTTTCATCTAATACCGTAGGGGCGGCAATTTACCGTCCGGCGGAGCGGGACGAATCAAAAGCGTTCGGCCTCCGACGGAACAGAACAATTCCTCATTCCTAAATCCTAATTTTTGCTGTTCATCCATACAAAAAGGTTCCGGGCCGAATCGGCCCGGAACCTTTTTGCGTATAGGTCAATTACTTGTGGTCCACAGAGGACATATAGCGGATCAGCTCCACCATCTTGTTGGCGTAGCCGCACTCGTTGTCGTACCAGGAGACCACCTTCACAAAGGTGTCGGTCAGAGACAGGCCGGCCTTCTTGTCGAAGATGGAGGTGCGGGTGTCGCCCAGGAAGTCGCTGGAGACCACGTCCTCATCGGTGTAGCCCAGCACGCCCTTCAGCTCGCCCTCGGAGGCCTCCTTCATGGCGTTGCAGATGTCCTCGTAAGAGGCGGGCTTCGCCAGCTTGGCGGTCAGGTCCACCACGGACACGTCCAGAGTGGGGACCCGCATGGAGATGCCGGTCAGCTTGCCGTTCAGCTCGGGGATGACCTTGCCCACGGCCTTGGCGGCGCCGGTGGAGGAGGGGATGATGTTGCCGGTGGCAGCACGGCCGCCGCGCCAATCCTTCAGGGAAGCGCCGTCCAGCAGCTTCTGGGTGGGGGTGACGGAGTGGACGGTGGTCATCAGGCCCTCCACGATGCCGAACTTGTCGTTCAGCACCTTGGCGATGGGGGCCAGGCAGTTGGTGGTGCAGGAGGCGTTGGACACGAAGGTCATGTCGGAGGTGTACTTGTCGTTGTTGACGCCCATGACGAACATGGGGGTGTCGTCCTTGGAGGGGGCGCCCATGACCACGTGCTTGGCGCCGGCGTCGATGTGGCCCTGGCACAGGTCCTTGGACAGGTGCTTGCCGGTGCACTCGCAGATATACTCCGCGCCCACGCTGGCCCAGGGAATGTCCTTGACGTCCATGGCGGTAAAGACGGGATACTTCTTGCCGTTGACGATCAGGGCGCCGTCCTCGGAAGAGACCTCGCCGGGGAATTTGCCGTGCACGCTGTCATACTTGAGCATATAGGCCATATACTCCGGGTTCATAAAGGGATCGTTCAGGCCGACGACCTCCACATCATCGTGGGTCAGCGCGGCGCGAAAGACCAGGCGGCCGATGCGGCCAAAGCCATTGATGCCGATTTTGGTTTTCATAGCGGAAAGACTCCTTTCACAAATAAGACGCACCGGCGGCGCGTCGCCAAAACGTTTGCGCAAACGTTTTTCCCATAATTGCAAGAGTATATTATCACAAGGTCCCCCTTTTTGCAATTGTCATTTCAGATAACATTTTCCCTGGCAGGTTGTGGATAATCCATAAGAAAAGTGGCGTTTTTCACAATTTTTAGCCGAAACAAGGGGAAAAGGGTCTTGACGCGGGGCAAAAGCTGGCCTATACTGAAATGGCTAATTATTTGCGTAAACAGGCAACGCATTGCGCAAGGAGGCTGTCTCATGAAGGTGACCATCAGCGACGTGGCCAAACTGGCGGGAGTGTCCACCGCCACGGTGTCCCACACCATCAACAACACCCGGTATGTCTCCAACGAGACCAAGGAAAAGGTCTATCGTGCCATCGCGGAACTGGGATACACGCCGGATGCCTCCGCCCGCAGCTTCCGCACCGGGAAAAAGAAGATCATCGGCTTTATTGTGCCCGATATCGCCAATAAATTCTTCGCCACCATGATCGAGTCCGTGGAAAATTATCTCTCCGCCAACGGCTACCAGCTGATCATCGCCAACACCCGGGAGAATATGGACCGGGAGGAGACCAACATCCGCCTCCTCACCGCCGGGCTGGTGGACGGCCTGCTGGTGGCCAGCACCATGGATGACTTCCAGCGGTTCGACAGCCTGATCCCCGCCGGCTTCCCGGTGGTGCTGGTGGACCGCATCTTCGACGTGAAAAAGTACTCCTCTGTCTGCGTGTCCAACTTCCAACCCATCTACCGCAGTGTATGCCGCCTGGCGGGAAAAGGCGACCGGCGCATCGGCATCACCGGCGGCCTGCCCCGGCTCTCCAGCACCAAGGAGCGGATCTCCGCCTATCGCCAGGCCATGGCAGACTGCGGCCTGCCGGAGGATGAGGATCTGATCCAGTATGGCGACTCCCTGGAGAACAGCGCCTGCGCCTGTCTGGATGAGCTGCTGGAGCGCAAGTGCGACGCCATTATCGTCTGCCAGGGCCTCATGGCCTCGGAGACCATCATCTACCTGCACCAGAAGGGCATCCGCCTGGGGCAGGACATCGATCTGGTGAGCTTTGTGGACTACGACTCCGACGTGTACACCCTGTACGCTAACCAGATGGACGCCATCATCCAGCCGGTGGAGGAGCTGGGCCAGTCCGCTGGGGAGCAGATCCTCAAGCGGGTGGAGGAACCGGACGCCCCCATCTTCGAGAAGGTCCTCTCCTCTGCCTACAAGCCCTACAACCAGCCCCGGGCCTGGTCCCACTCGGACCGGTGACACGGCACATGAAAAAGGCGCGCCGCAAAGCGGCGCGCTTTTTTGCAGCTTCTCAGTCCTGGTAGCGCAGGAGGAACTGGTCGTCGGGGTCGCCGGCAAAGGCGATGAGACCGCCCTCCGGCAGGGTGACGGAGGTGTCTCCCCACAGCACGGAGGAGGCCACCACCTGGCCGTTTCCGTCGTAGACCCAGAAGCCGGCGTCCTCCGGCACCTGGACCGTGATGGTCTTGCCGGCGGCGTCGCCCACCTGATACCAGCAGGTGTAGCCCTCCGACTGGATGATGGCCCTTGCATCACCGGGGCCGGCGTAGATCTCCGGGGCCGCGGCCGCGTCCATGTAGAGGCTGCCCTTGGCGTCGATCCACAGGACGCCATCCCGGTCCACCAGCTGGTAGTCCACACCGTCCCGGCTGCCCACGCCGGGGACCTGGATCTCGGACCGGGCGGTGGTCTCGTCCACGATGCGGGCGGCCCCCACATAGCCCGGGACCGTCTCCGGCGTCTCCGCGGCGGAGGAGTCCGCCAGGGCCAGGTAGGTCTGGGAATTATAGGGCTCGTTCATGGGCAGGATACCTATGGTCGCCACATCCTCCCAGGCGGCGGCCACCTCCGGAGAGAGGGGATTCTCTGGCAGCTTCACCGCCGCGTAGTTGGAAACCGGCAGGGCCCCAAGCCCCGGCAGGGGCGAGACCGCCCGCTGGTACAGGTAGGTCTGGCCGTTGTCCTCCTCCACAAAGGAGATGTAGGAGCCGTATTCATCCCGGAAGGAGCCGTCGCTGTAATACGTGAAGGTCTGGGCCGGCATGGAGGTCGGGTAGTTCATGGTGGACAGGGTCATGGTGCCGTCGGCGGTGATCTCCACCTGATACTGGACGGAGGTGGAGCCGTAGTATCCGGCGTTCTCCATCTGCTCCGCCGGCATGGCGGCGGGCTCCGCGGCGGGCAGTGTCTCCACGGTCTGGTCCACCGTCACGCCCTCCTCCGCCAGGGCGGCGATGAGGATCTGATTGGCCGCCAGCTGGTTGTAGGTGGACACGCCGCCGGAGCTGACCACCGCCGCGGCCATGTCATGCTCCGGCAGGACCACCAGGCCCGCATGGTAGTACAGGGTGTCGCCGCCCTTCACCAGGGCCTGGATGTCGCTCTGGCAGAAGGGATACCACTCCACGTTGTCCCAGCCCAGGCCGTAGGCCAGGGAGTCCGGCTCATCGGCGTCCGGCCACAGACCCCGGCTGTACTCCGGATAGGCCATGGCGTCCAGGCTGGACTGGCGCAGCAGCTCCGTGCCCGTCAGGGCGCCGCCGAAGGATGCCAGGTCGGAGGCGGTGGCGTAGATGCCGCCGGCGCCGATGGCGTTCAGGGCATCCTGGGGCAGGGCCCGGGGGTCGGTGCCCCGGTAGATGCGAGCCAGATCGTCGGTGTCAAAGTCCCCGCCGGGGGCAAAGGTGCGCTCCAGCCCCAGGGGCGTCAGAATGGCTTCATCCACATAGTCCATGAAGGACTGGCCGGTGACGGCCTCCACCACCAGCTCCGCCAGGGTGAACCCGTCGTTGCAGTAGACGCTGAAGGCGCCGGGATCCGCTGCCAGCCGTTGGGTGGAGAGCTTCTCCAGCAGGGTGTCGTGGGCCTCGGTGCTGGCCTCGCCGAACAGCATGGCCCCGGAGAGGCCGGTGCCCAGGATGCCGGAGGAGTGGTTCAGCAGCATCCGGACGGTGATGTCCTTGTACCGCTCGTCCGCCATCTGGAATTCCGGCAGATACCGGGTCACCGGAGCATCCAGGGAGATCTTGCCGTCCTCCACCAGCTGCATCACCGCCACGGTGGTGTAGATCTTGCTGACGGAGCCGATGCCGTACAGCTCATCCCCGGTCATCAGGCGGTTCTCGGACCGGGAGAATGTGCCCACCTCTCCGGTGAGGACGATCTCCCCGTCCTGCCACAGGGCGTATTGCAGGCTCTGGGCGCCGCCGTACTGGGCCGCGTAGGTGGCGGCAGTGTCCGCCAGGGTCTGCAGGTCTGTGGCCGCAGGATCTGTCTCCGCGGCCGTCGTGTCCGTCTCTACCGCCACGGCAGGGACCGCCAGGCTCATGGCCAGGAGGAGGGCCAGCAGCAGGGCCTTCCAGCGTGTGTGCAGTGTGTTCATGATCCATTCCTTTCCCGCCCCGCAGGGCGATCGTGCCGGACGCTCCGGCGTGATGACACTGTCAGGATACACCTTCCCCCCGGGGGAAGGTCAAGTAAAAGTTTTGACAGACTGCGGAAATGGAAAAAAGTGCCGCCTGTCCGGAACAGTTTAGAACAATTTATTCAAAATGTCAATAGAACAAATCGTTCTAACCTATACTGGATATGGTGATGCGGATGGAGCGATATGAGCGCATTCGGGAACTTCGAGAGGATGCGGACCTGACGCAGGCCGCGTTGGGAAAAGCGATCAATGTTCCGCAGCGAACGTATGCTTACTATGAGAGCGGCCAGCGGATGATTCCGCCGCAAGTCCTGTGCGCACTGGCGGATTTTTACAATGTCAGTGTGGATTATCTGCTGGGGCGTACAGACGAACGAAATTCAAAATAAGATTGGGGCTGCGGGAAATTTCCTGCAGCCCTTTTTGCATCGTTACTTCTTGCTCCTTCCCGCCGCCAGCATGAAGAGGATGCCGATGACGCCGAAGGCCAGGCACATCCCCAGCATGGCGTTGACGCCGCCCCAGTCGATGGCATACCCCGCCAGGAAGTTGCCGAACATGGCCCCCAGGCCGTTTGAGGCGATCATCATGATGGACTGGCCCTTCACCTGGTCCACCGGGGACACGTTGGCGTTGGCGTAGTACACGGAGGCCGGGGTGAACAGGCCATACCCCAGCAGCTGGATGGGCTGCACCAGCAGGAGCCCCGTCAGGCCGGGGGCCAGCAGGAACAGCAGCGGCTTCACCGCCATGAAGCAGATGGACATCCGCAGGGTCCCCGCCGCACCGAACCGCCGGAACAAGGGCGTGAACAGCAGGGCCGCCGGCAGCTCCGACGCGCCCATCAGAAACAGGGCCAGGCCCAGGTGGCCCTGGTCGCCGCCCCGGTCCGTGACGATGTTCACCATGAAGCTGACGATGGGCATGATGGCCGCCAGGGCGAAGAACAGGCTCACCAGCGTCAGAGTGAACGGGCGGCTGCTCTTCAGGATGTAGAGGATGGAGTGGGGCCTCTCCCCCTGGCTCCGAGGCGGCAGGGCCTCCCGGGGGAAGGCGGGGTACAGGGCCACGGCCGCGATCATCAGCACCAGCAGCGTCATGTGGGTCAGCAGCAGGCTCTCGGTGCCGAAGCGCACCGCCTGCTGGCCGCAGAGCACGCAGGCCGCCGCGTAGGAAAAGGAGCCCAGGCCCCGGCTGAGGCTGTAGGACATGGGGACTCCGGCGCCGATGAACTGCACCGCCATGGAGTCCAGCAGCGGATAGGCATTCAGCTCCAGGATGCCCAGAGCCAGAAAGATCAGCGCCGTGCCCCAGAAGCCGGGCCGGGTGGCATAGAACACCCCGTTGACGCCCAGCGCCAGCACCAGGCAGCCGTTCAGCAGCCATTTGATGGGCACCTCCGGATGGCGGTCCGCCCAGCCGCCCAGCAGGGGCTGGGCCAGGATGCCCGCGAAGCAGCGGATGGAGGCGAACACGCCCGCCTCCCCGCTGGTGAAGCCCCGTCCCAGCAGCAGGGACGTCTGATAGCCCGCAAAGACGGCGAACATGGCCCAGTAGACCACATGGACCAGGGTATAGGAGACATTCAGCCGCCGCAGAGAGGGAAACGTGCTCATACGACCTCCCGTCCGGCGGTGAGCCGCCCCAGCAGGGGCTCGAAGTCCACGCCCTCCCGCATGGGCAGGTCCTGGGCGGCGGTCCGCTCCCCGCAGAGGCGGACGAATTCCACCGCCTGCTCCACGGCGGCGGGCAGCGCCGCGCCGCCCACCAGGGCCCCGGTGAGGACGCTGGCAAACACGTCGCCGGTGCCGTGGAACTCCCGGGGGACACGCCGGGTCTGGATCATCTGGGCGCGGCTGGTGGCCGCGTCGAAGCAGGCCGCGCCGGTCAGGTCCGGGGCGGCGGAGGCCCCGGTCAGCACCACGGACCGCCGCCCGCCCAGGCTCAGCTGCCGGGTGATCTCCAGCAGGCCGGCCTCGTCCTCCGGCAGGGCGTCATAGGACCGGTCCAGCAGCAGGGCCGCCTCCGTCAGGTTGGGGGTGATCACATCCGCCAGCTCCGCCAGGCGGGCGGTGCCGGCGCACATGGCGGGGGTATAGGTCTGGTACACCCGGCCGTGGTCCCCCATCACAGGGTCGATCACCACCACCGTGTCCGGCCGCCGGAACCGGCGGATGAAATCCGCCACGATGCCGATCTGCCGCTCGCTGCCCAGAAAGCCGCTGTAGATGGCCTGGAACGACAGCCCCAGGCTGGCCCAGTGGTCCGCCACCTTAGGCATCTCGTCCGTCATGTCCAGAAAGGTGAACCCCTCGAACCCGCCGGTGTGGGTGGAGAGAAACGCCGTGGGCAGGGGGCAGCACTGGACCCCCATGGCGGAGAGAATGGGGATCGCCACCGTGAGGGAGCACCGGCCAAAGCCGGACATATCGTGGATGGCAGCAACGCGGGGGGTGGTCATGGTCGTCGTCCTCTTTTCCAAGGTTTTGCACAAACTGTTTTTTATTGTATCGTAGTTTTTTCTATTGTTCAAGAGGCAAGGATATGGTATACTGCAATTATTCAGGCGCCGCTCCGGCGGCCGATCTGCGGGTATGGTGGAATTGGCAGACACGATGGATTTAGGTGCTGTCACCTCAGTGCAAGTTCCCGCTCCATTTCCGACGCCTGCAATCTCAAAAACTGAATATGCGCCTGTGATGGAATTGGTAGACATGCGAGATTTAGGTTCTCGTGCAGCGATGCGTGTGGGTTCGAGTCCCTTCAGGCGCACCAGACCGAAATAATCCGAACTTGTTTCTGACAGGAAATAGGTTCGGATTATTTGCTTTCTTTGGCTGTTATATAACCAGTTATCTCCGCAACAGGGTAAAGTCCAAACCCATCGTCAAAACTACGAGGGCCACGAAAAAATTCGTATAAACGCAAAAAGGCGGGGTGTCACCATTTTTGATGACACCCCATTTTTAGCTATACATAATATTCCAGATTCGGGACGAATTGAATAGTTGCACTACGTGCCAATAGAAGCGCTTGT